>JAOASV010000051.1 GCA_030158535.1 Sediminibacterium sp. | reverse complement strand
ATCCATTACCGGACCCACATTACCTACTTCATAATCGGTGCGGTGGTCTTTAATCATCTTGTAGGGATGAAACACATAGCTCCTGATTTGACTTCCCCACTCTATCTTTTTCTTGTTGGCATTACTTGCATTGAGCGCTTCTTGTCTTTTACGAAGTTCTTCTTCATATAAACGGGACTTTAGCATTTTAAGCGCAAGCTCTCTGTTTTCACCCTGCGTTCGCGCCTGCTGGCACTCTACAATAAAGCCACTTGGAATATGCTTTAACCGTACCGCTGTTTCTACTTTGTTTACGTTCTGTCCACCACTACCACCACTTCTATAAAATGCCCATTCTAAATCGGAAGGGTTTACGGTTATCTCGATGGTATCGTCAATTAATGGATACACATATACAGAGGCAAAGGAAGTATGCCTTCTAGCATTGCTATCAAATGGAGAGATACGAACAAGGCGGTGCACCCCACTTTCTGCTTTTAAAAAACCATATGCAAATTCACCTTCAAATTGTAGCGTGGCACTTTTAATACCAGCGCCATCACCCGCCTGAAAATCTATTTCAGTTACTTTCCATCCCTGCTTTTCGCCATACATACGGTACATGCGTAATAGCATTTCGGCCCAGTCTTGACTTTCTGTGCCACCTGCGCCCGGATTAATTTGTAGGATCGCCGTTAATTCATCTTCCGGCTTATTGAGGGTGCTCTTAAATTCTGCGTCTTCTATTTGTTGAATGGCATGAGCATGCGCCTCTTTGGTTTCCTCTTCGGTGGCGTCACCTGCTTTCCAAAAATCAAATAAAATGGCAAAATCTTCTACACTTGCCTCAACGGCTTTGTATAGCTTAAGCCAATATTCATTGACTTTAATTTCTTTCATGATGGCTGTAGCACGGGTGTTATCATCCCAGAAGCCAGGAGACAATGAGAGTTGTTTATCAGTATCTACTTTATAGTTTCTATTATCGACGTCAAAGAAACCTCCTCAAAACCGTCACTCGGTCTCTCATACTCTTATTCTGCTCTTGTGTCATATCAAATCAATTGTTTCAAAATAAAAAAAACCATAAGCCTCGTAAGCCGGATTCTGTTTCTAAACCATCATTTATCTAGTTGTGCTATTACTAACACAATCTTGCTGCCTACCCTGGAACCCTTCCAATAAATTGGAATCAAACGAGCCGCTTTCAAAGATTCCTATACATGGCATTACAACACCCAAGGTTTACCCTCCTTTGCTGTTACCAACAAAAGCTGTGAGCTCTTACCTCACATTTTCACCTGTGTCCGCTTTTTGCAAAACGGAAGTTATTTTCTGTGGCACTATCTCTCATTTATATGCTACCATATAAACGGCCGGCGCTTAACCGGTGGGTTGCCCTATGCTGTCCGGACTTTCCTAAGTGCCTAAGCACCTCGATGGTTCGGGCTTATGGAGCTGCAAAGATAACCTTTATTTAAAGAATATCTCGGTGGCCCCGTAGCCAAAGCGCGTATCGTATTGATTGATAAAGTGTTTGACCTCTCTTTTGGTCTTTAAAATACTGTGTAATTCGTCTCTTAAAACGCCTTCACCCACTCCATGGATCACAATAAAAGAAGGGAGTTTATGTGCAACCGCTAGGTCAAACCATTTGTCAAATTCACTTATCTGAATACCCATAATTTCGGTATTGGAGAGGTGCAAATAACTATTGGTGAGCTTTTCGATATGAAGATCTATCACTGTTCGGGGCGCCGGTAAATTTTCTTTTATTTTTTTAGCGTCGTACACTTTAAATCCGGCCGCCGATAATTTAGAGATATCAAAAGTTTCTACCACCGCTTCGTCGGGGTAAGCATCAAATAACAAATAGCTGAGCGTAGGCTCATTGTTTTCTTTGAGTTTTTCGATGGCATTAAACACCTGCTTTGGTTTTAATTTAAGAAGCGTTTCGTAATGCGCGGCTTTGTACTTGACTTTTTGAAGTAATGAAAAGTCTACACTAAAATTAGGCGTATCGTTGATGGCTTCAAACGCTAAGTCATGTAAATAAAAATCATGAAAAGGCTGAATGGCAGATTCCAATTCAAAATTTAAACTAGAAGATAAATACTGCTTGTACTGAAAACCATAAGCAGTAGCCATATTGTTTACCAGATGTACTTTAAAAGAAGAAACAATTTCGTCGTTAAAATCGTCGAGCCCAAATTTTGGAATCAGGGTTAACCAAACACCGGTTTCTTCTTTAATACCGGTTGGCTTTGGTTTTTCTTGTGGTATCTGATCAATAAACTGCTTGAGCGGCTTTTGATCTTCAACTATTTTTTTTTGGGTGAAGCGCTTAAAATAAGGAAAATCAATTTGATCCATGTAAGCAGGAAATTTCACCCCACGCACTTCAATCATCACCATTTTGTCGTTGATAAAATCAACCACTTTTCCTTCTTCGTTGCTATGCAACACCAATATTTCGTCACCTATCTGATACTTCATTGTTATGCTGCGAGTTTACTTCTACGTCTACTATACAAGAAGTAAATGGTTAAACCAATGCCCATCCATACAAAAAACCACAACCAACTAATGGCGGGGATTTCAATCATTAAATAGAGGCAGCAAAGTGCGCCTACTACTGGTATGACTGAATATTTGCGAACAAAACTTAATACCCCTGTTACAATGGCAATAAAAATAAAGAGTAAGAATAAAATTTCTTGAAACCCTTCGGTTTTATAATTGCTAAATGCATCTGCAATTCTATTCATAGAAAAATAAACAAATACAGCTACGATGGCAGGAATAATAAATTGTCCATTTAAGTAAGGAAGTCTAAATGCAGAACTACCCGCTTCTTTAGCCATGCGTGGCAATACAAGCACGCCAAAACAAACGAGCACAAATGCAAAGAGTGTTCCAATACTGGTTAAATCAGTCATGGTAGAACTTGATACAAATAAAGATGGAATACCTACTAAACAACCCGTAATGATAGTTGCAAAAGAAGGCGTACCAAATGTAGGATGCACTTGTGCAAACTTTTTTGGTAATAGACCATCTCTACTCATGCTCATCCAAATACGGGGTTGACCAAGTTGGAATACGAGTAATACACTGGTGGTTGCAACAACGGCACTCACAGAAATCAAATACCCGATTTTATTGAGATGTAATTTTTGAAATACATAAGCTAAAGGATCATCTACTTTTAACTCACTATAATTTACCATACCGGTTAAAACAAGTGCAATTAAAATATACAGGACCGTGCAAATAATTAAAGAATACATCATGCCACGTGGTAAATCACGTTGTGGATTTTTACATTCTTCGGCGGTGGTTGAAATCGCATCAAAACCAATATAGGCATAAAACACAGCTGATACACCAGCAAGTACACCTGTAAATCCGTTTGGTAAAAAGGGATCCCAATTATTGGTGTCTACATAAAAGAAGCCCATTACAATTACAAAAATGATAACGGCAATTTTAAAAATCACCATGTAATTGGTGGTTTTTTTGCTCTCTTTAATACCTACATAGGCAAGTGCTGTAATGAGTAATACAATAATAAATGCAGGAATATTTAAAATGAGTTTGATGCCGCCAATAACAGGTGCGGTAACAATAGCATCGTAACCAGTTTTTGCATGTCTACCCAAACTTTCCAGTGTTGCGCCACCAGCCATCGCTTTTACCGCTTCGTCGTAACCACTTTGTGCA
>JAOASV010000050.1 GCA_030158535.1 Sediminibacterium sp. | reverse complement strand
TCTTTAAATGGCATGTCTTTTAAATTGCCCAATTGATGTGTGGCGTCTTTGTCAAAGCAGCAAGGCACCACAATGCCATCCCAGGTAATTACATTGGCATGCCATAATTTCCAGCAGTGGTTACCCAGTCCATTTTTTACCTGCATTTCACCAGCACTATCTTTTTTGTACCGGCTATATTTTTGCTTTGTTGGAATAAGCCCGTGCGGGTCGTTTGCGTAATCATAGACCTGTGCCGTTTTAAACCGCACGGCATCCACACCAATTTCTGCACCTAATTCTTTAATGGCTTCTATTTGATGCTCGTTGGGTTTAACCACCAAAAATTGAAAAAAGATAAAAGGCGTTTTACTTTTTAGTTCTTTTTTCCATTTTACAATGTTTCGGGCCCCTTCTATTACTTTATCCAGTTTTCCTCCAACCCTGTACTGCTCATATACTTCTTGTGTAGTACCATCAATGGAAATAATGAGCCTATCCAGTCCGGATTCCACGGTTTTTTTAGCATTTGCCTCCGTTAAATAATGGGCGTTGGTAGAAGTAGCGGTATAGAGCCCTTTTTTGCGCGCGTAAGCCACCATGTCTAAAAAGGCGGGGTTCAAATAAGGCTCTCCCTGAAAATAAAAGATCAGGTATATTAAGTCTTTATAGATCGAATCGATGGTTTCATTAAAAAAGTTAGACTCAAGCATGCCGGTAGGCCTTGTAAAAG
The DNA here is from genome assembly GCA_030158535.1 of Sediminibacterium sp. GTDB lineage: Bacteria > Bacteroidota > Bacteroidia > Chitinophagales > Chitinophagaceae > Sediminibacterium. The sequence goes on along the minus strand of JAOASV010000050.1, from coordinate 17,071 downwards.
CCCTTAAGCCACTTGGGCACTCCGGGCAACGGAGGTTGCAAGATGTGGTGGGTTCAAAGGAAATAGAAATAGGCACCCCCCAAACAATGGGCTTACCCGTTAAACGGCTTAACTGGTAGCTGAAATAGACTTTTGCGCCATTCCATAACCGCCTAGGGGTTAGTTTGGATAAAAAGTTAATGGAGTCGTTGAGGTTAAATTGCGGCACGGTGTAAAGTTAAGGCACCAATACATTTGAAATGCAGGTCTAAATAACTAACTTAAAAGGATTCTGCAATTATTTTTTGTTGAATGATTTCGGGGTATTTTTTATCTTTGTCAAACATTTTTCAAGCAATTTACTATGCATCCTAGCCCTTCAACATGTCAGCAATGTGCACAAAGATTTAACTCTGTGTTTTGCAAGGCAAGGGAAGAGCATGTTGAAGTGATCAATGACAAAAAGGTTTGTAATATCTATAAAAAAGGGCAATTACTTTTTCATGAAGGGGCTCATCCATTTGGTGTTTTTTGCATCAACGACGGTAAGGTAAAATTATCACACCAAGGCGATGATGGAAAAGAACAAATTATACGATTGTTAAAAGCAGGCGATGTATTAGGCTACCGCGCTTTATTAAGTGGAGACCGTTACAGTGCTTCTGCAGTTGCACTAGAAGATACACAGGTGTGTTTTATTCCCAAAGATGTATTTATCAATGTGTTGCAACACGACGCAGGCATGGCTTTTGAAATGATGAAAGTATTAAGTGACGAATTACACCGTTCAGAAATCAAACTTACGCATTTAGCACAAAAACCAATTCGCGAGAGACTTGCAGAAACATTACTTTTTATCAAAGAAACATATGGTTTTGAAGCAGATGGTATAACACTTGCTGTAAAACTTTCAAGAGAAGAAATTGCCAACCTGGTTGGCACTGCTACAGAATCTACCATTCGTTTGCTTTCAGAATTCAAGAAAGATGGTATGATTGAATTGGACGGCAAAAAAATACAAATTCTAAAGCCAAAGCAGCTCTTAGCCACTGCCAACTTACAAGATTAACAAGGTTTTTTTTGAAACATGACCTTTGTCATTTTTCAATGTGGGCGCTCAAAATATCTTGCACCAAATTAAGCAGTATGCTTACGCAAAAAGGCGCCATTACAATAAATAATATAGAGACTATATGTGATGACATTGTGTCATCATATCATACACCTATCATGGCCGCTTGCAAATCTGTTTCTGCTTTTTTACAATCCAATTTTGTTATTAAAGATCTTTCTCCTGAAAATACAGAATTATTACAGCTATTGCACCAAAAATTAGAAGATGAATTATCCCATTTATTTTTAAAAGAGTCAGGTATTATTTTTCCGAGTGTAAAAACTAAAGCTGCGCAACATGTGGGTTCTTTATTAGCTTCTTCGGTTCTAGATCTGGTGCTACAGACACATACACGCATATTGCAGCTATTACAAAAAGAGCGTCAAATTCTTAATAATTACGTTACGTCATACAAATGGGAAGCACCTTGGATAAATATTGTAAATGAACTTTTTCATTTAGAGACCATGGTACAGCGTTACGTACACCTTGAACAGAGCAAATTATATCCTTTACTCATAAATCCTGATCTTCATTAAATATGGCTTTTTCTACAGATACCAAAACGGCATTACATTGCTTTCATTGCGGAGAAGAATGTGTCAATACAAAAATTTTTGTAGCAGAAAAGAATTTTTGTTGTGATGGTTGTAAAATGGTGTATGAGATATTGAATCAGACAGGTATGTGTAGTTATTACGATTTGAACAGTTCGCCTGGTGCCGCACAAAAATTTGCAGTAAGATCAGATAAATTTTCGTTTTTAGATGATGCGTCAATTGCTCAAAGCATCATTAGTTATAAAGACGAGCATCAAATTCATGTAACGTTTTATTTGCCTCAAATGCACTGTAGTAGTTGTTTGTGGCTCATAGAAAATTTACATAAGTTAGAGTCAGCTATTGTAAACAGTCATGTTAACTTCGAAAGAAAGGAAGCTACCATTATTTTTAATCATCAGCACTGTAGCTTGAGAAAAGTAGCTGAACTTCTTACACGCATTGGATATGAGCCTTATATCAGCTATAGTGATATGGGTAAAAAAAAGCCACGTATAAATAGCAGTAAAATTTTCCGTTTGGGTGTGGCTGGTTTTTGTTTTGCTAATATTATGCTCCTGAGTTTTCCAGAATATCTAGGTATTGACACTAAAGAAAAAAGCTTAATGCTTCTATTTAGGTATATTAACGTAATACTTAGTTTGCCTGTATTTTTTTATAGTGCAGGTGAATTTTACAATAGTGCTTGGCAAGGTGTCAAACAAAAGTTTTTAAATATTGATGAACCTATCGTGCTAGCTATTTGGGTTACTTTTTTTAGAAGTTTATATGAGATATTTACTGGCGTGGGCGGAGGCTATTTAGATTCTATGTCAGGCATCGTATTTTTTATGTTGGCTGGCAGGGTGCTACAAGACCGCACTCAAAAAAAATTGAGCTTCGAAAGAGATTACACATCCTATTTTCCGGTGGCAGTAACTAAAGTGAATGGTTCAGATTCCATAACTGTAGCACTTCCAGATATACAATTGGGTGATACCTTAAAAATTTATGATCAAGAGTTAATTCCTGCGGATGCAATCTTAACGAGAGGCAACGCGCTCATTGATTATAGTTTTGTAACCGGTGAAAGTGTTCCTGTTACAAAAGAAATGGGTGAAATTGTTTACGCGGGCGGAAAGCAGTTAGGTGGAACGATTGAACTGCTCGTTATAAAAGAAGTAGCACAGGGTTATTTAACCAGTTTATGGAATAAAGATGCATTTAAGGACGACCTGACAAAAGACAGATCTTTTGTCCATGCCATTAGTTACTGGTTTACTTGGGCCGTTTTCGTAACAGCTTTTACGGCAGGCATTTATTGGTATTTTATAAATACTGTAATCATGTGGAATGCAGTAACGGCCGTTTTAATTGTTGCTTGTCCATGTGCCTTACTGCTAAGTAATACATTTACAAACGCTAGTATTTTGCGCATTTTTTCAAACAATAAATTTTATTTGAAAAATGCCTCTGTCATAGAAAAGCTAGCAGTCGCTGATACATTGGTATTTGACAAAACCGGAACACTCACCACAAGAGCCTACCAATCAGTCGTGTATGAAGGCAAGCCTCTTACAAATACAATTAAACAAAAAATAGGCACACTTGCTTCAGAATCATCTCATCCACTGAGCTCCGCTATCGCAAATTGGGCGGGTGTCTTACCAGGAAATCCTTTAATTGCATTTGAGCAAATACCAGGTAGTGGGATTGAGGGAATGGTAGATGATGATTTAATTACTTTAGGCTCCTCTTTATTTGTAAGAGGAAAAAATGACACTTCGAGGCACAATGGGGCAGCTGTGTATGTTGCTGTTGAAGGCGTATGCCTAGGATTTTTTAAATTGAAAAATCAGTACCGCGCATCTATTCCAGCTATGTTAAAGCGGTTAACAAGCAGGTTCACATTACTAGTAATTAGTGGAGATAACGACAATGAACGCGGTTATTTACGTCAATTATTAGGAAAAAACGCTGATTTGTATTTTAACCAACAACCCGAAGATAAACTTACAATCGTAGCATCGTTGCACAAGGCCAATAAAAAAACGGTTATGTTAGGAGATGGTTTAAATGATGCAGGTGCTTTGAAACAGGCACATGTGGGTATTGCCATTACAGATGACACCAATAATTTCACCCCAGCTAGCGACGCAATATTAGACGCTTCAAAATTATCTCAACTAGAGCAGTTTATACAACTTGCAAAAGCCAATAAAGTAATTGTTGTTACTGCTTTTGTTATTTCAATCATCTATAATTTAATAGGGCTTTCTTTTGCAGTGCAAGGACTTTTGTCCCCCATGATTGCAGCTATTTTAATGCCCATTAGTAGTATTAGTATTTTACTTATCAGTTTTGGTTTTACCAATTTGACCGCTAAATGGTTGTCTTTGTAAAACATGACTTTTGTCATTGCCTAAAATATTGCAGTAAAATAGCTTTGTGGTCTAATACCATTACATGAGCGTAATCATCATTTTACTCATTGCCAGTATCAGCGTAGCAGCCCTTTTTTTAGCAGCATTTATTTGGAGTGTGAAATCAGGACAATACGATGATGAAGTATCGCCTCCCATGCGTATGCTATTAGAAGATACAAAAGCCAAATAAAGCCATACATAATATTCTATTTTAAAACCTATATCTATGCAGTTAGAAAAATTTTATTATGACAATAAATCCGTAAAAATGTTTGCATATGCCACTATGTTATGGGGCATTGTAGGCATGCTTGTTGGACTATTAGCGGCGGTGCAAATTTATTTACCGTCTGCCAATTTTAATTTACCAATAACCACATTTGGACGAATTAGACCACTTCATACCAATGCAGTAATTTTTGCATTTGTGGGAAATGGTATTTTTATGGGGGTCTATTATTCTTTGCAGCGTCTTTGTAAAGCGCGTATGTTTAATGATACGCTCAGTAAGATCCATTTTTGGGGTTGGCAACTAATTATTGTTGCAGCAGCTGTTACATTACTAGCAGGATATACCACAGGTAAAGAATATGCGGAACTGGAATGGCCTATAGATATTGCTATTACGCTTGTTTGGGTAGTGTTTGGTATCAATATGTTTGGTACCATATTAAAAAGAAGAGAAAGTCACTTGTATGTTGCTATTTGGTTTTATATCGCAACATGGGTAACAGTTGCAATGTTACACATTGTTAATTCTTTTGAAATTCCATTTAGTTTATTTAAGAGTTATAGTTGGTATGCTGGTGTGCAAGATGCACTTGTTCAGTGGTGGTATGGTCATAATGCTGTTGCCTTCTTTTTAACAACGCCATATTTAGGTATCATGTATTATTTTTTACCTAAGGCGGCAAATAGACCGGTGTATAGCTATCGTTTGTCTATCATTCACTTTTGGGCGTTAATATTTATTTATATCTGGGCGGGACCTCACCATTTATTATACACTGCATTACCTGATTGGGCACAAAGCCTGGGGGTGGTTTTTAGTATCATGCTTATTGCTCCATCTTGGGGTGGGATGCTTAATGGTTTATTTACATTAAGAGGAGCTTGGGATAAAGTAAGAGAAGATCCAATTTTAAAATTTATGGTTGTTGCCATTACATGTTATGGCATGGCAACACTTGAAGGGCCTTTGTTAAGTTTAAAATCTGTAAATGCTATATCACACTTTACCGATTGGACCATTGCACACGTACACGTTGGCGCACTAGGATGGAATGGCTTTTTAACATTTGGTATTTTATATTGGTTGATACCTAAAATTTTTAATACACCGCTGTATTCTAAGCGCCTTGCCACCAATCACTTTTGGATAGGAACCATTGGGATTATTTTATACGCAGTTCCAATGTATTGGGCGGGATTTGAACAAGCCATGATGTGGAAACAGTTTACAGAGGACGGTACACTTAAGTTTCAGTTTTTAGAAACAGTAACACATATTATCCCATTATATGTCGTAAGAAGTATTGGTGGTTTATTTTATTTGGTTGGTGCGTTTGTTATGATTTATAATTTACTTAAGACCATTAAAGCAGGCTCTTTTGTTGCCAATGAAGCAGTAGAAGCCGCTCCACTACCTGTTAACATTGAGACTCATGGTAAACAATACTGGCACCGATGGATTGAAGCAAGACCTGTTCAAATGCTAGTGTTGAGTTTAGTTGCTGTTGCCATTGGAGGTATTTTAGAGCTCGTTCCTACCTTTTTGATCAAAAGCAATATTCCTACCATCGCTTCCGTAAAACCATATACGCCACTCGAATTACAGGGTCGCGACATTTACATTAGAGAGGGTTGTTACACATGTCACTCTCAAATGGTTAGGCCGTTTAGAGATGAAGTTGCTAGATATGGTGAGTATAGTAAAGCCGGTGAATTTGTTTACGACCATCCATTTCAATGGGGCAGTAAAAGAACGGGTCCAGATTTAGCACGTATTGGTGGAAAATACCCTGATAGCTGGCACTATAACCACATGTTAGAGCCCCAGAGTATGAGTCCTGGCTCAATTATGCCATCTTATCCTTGGTTATTAGACGATGTCATTGATACTGCTATTACACCAGCAAAAATTAGAGCCATGCAAACACTTGGTGTACCGTACCCACGTGGTTATGATCAAATCGCCAATAAAGATTTGATGCAACAAGCAGATAAAATTGCAAAATCATTGCAAGCAGAAAAAATAGAAACAGATAGCGACAAGGAAATTATTGCGCTCATTGCGTATTTGCAAAGAGTAGGCACTGATATTAAAATGATGCCACAAAATGGGGCAGTAAATAAATAAAAAATAAAGACATGAAATTTATCAATTACTTAGAAAAAATAACGGGTGTTGATGTATATGCACTGAGCTCGTTTTCTATCTTCTTTACTTTTTTTGTTGTGATGTGCATTTGGGCATTTAAGGCAGATCAAAAAACAATGGATTCGATCAATCAAATTCCCCTCAACAATTAATTCTATATTTTAAAATAATTGGTATGCTATTAAATACAGTATCAACGATGTCTAATCCACTTGTGCAATTACTTGTGGTTATAATCATAACCTTACTGGTTGCTATTGGTGTGCTGGCATATACCGTAATGGGTGCTGCACAAATTTATTTGCAAAAGTACGAGTCGCATAAAAAAGATAGCACCACTAAAGTTTTAGGGCTTGTATTTGCTATGTTGCTTAGTTCTGGACTTGTGTCTGCGCAAACTGCAGGCGCAGATACAGCTCTAACGGAAGCGGTAGTTGCACCCAATATTGGCGGGTTGTCGGATACGGTGCTATGGGCTTTATTATCGGTCATTGGACTAGAGTTTTTAGTTTTGCTATGGTTGCTGTTTCACTTAAAAAGCCTACTAAAGTTTGAATTTGAAAACATCGCATCAGCTAATGAAACACCCGTAAAAAAACAATCTCGTTTTTTTGTTTGGTGGGATAATATCAACAAATTTAGACCAGTACATGAAGAAGCGGATATTGATTTAGGACATGATTATGATGGAATTAGAGAGTTAGACAACCGTCTACCACCATGGTGGCTGTATGGTTTTTATTTATGCATTGTGTTTGCAGGAATTTATTTATTCCGTAACCACGTTTCACATACCGCACCTTCAAGTAAAGAAGAATTATCGATGTCTTTAGAAACGGCAGCTATCGAAAAAGAAGCATACCTGAAAAAAGCAGCTAATAAAGTAGATGAAAACACGGTCACTTATTTATCAGATCCTACAAGTTTAGAAGCAGGAAAAAAAATATTTACAACAACTTGTGCTGCTTGTCATGCTGCTGATGGAGGTGGTATGGTAGGCCCCAATCTTACAGATGCTTACTGGATACATGGAGGGTCTATTTCCGATATTTTTAAAACCATTAAGTATGGATGGCCAGAAAAAGGCATGAAAAGCTGGCAAGAAGATTATTCACCAGTACAAATGGCGCAACTGTCAAGTTATGTAAAATCGTTAGTTGGTACTAAGCCCGCCAAGGCCAAAGAACCACAAGGAAATATATATACAGACACAAGCGCTAATGGCGCCAAAAAAGATACAGCAATTGCTGTATCTAAACCCTAAGTAATGAGTCAAATTAAACATAGCAACGAACCCTTAACAGAAAATTTTAGAGATAGAATTGCTACTGTAGATGAATCTGGGAAAAGAAAATGGATCTACGCCTATAAGCCAAAAGGATTCTTTTATAATGCTCGTACAATTTTAAGCTTCTTTTATTTTATTGTTTTCTTTGGACTGCCATTTGTTAAAATAGATGGAAGACCGCTTTTTTTATTTAATATCCCTAACGCTAAGTTTATTTTATTTGGTAAAATATTTTGGCCCCAAGACTTTTTTATTTTTGGAATTACGATGATCACTTTTGTGTTCTTCATTATTTTATTTACAGCAGCTTTTGGAAGGTTGTTTTGCGGATGGGCCTGTCCGCAAACCAATTTTATGGAAATGATGTTTCGTAAAGTAGAGTACCTGGTTCTTGGTGACGCGCCTGCTCAACGGCAGTTAAAAGAAGCACCTTGGCATGTTGGTAAAATAACAAAAATAGCACTGAAGCATATTTTATTTTATGGTCTTAGTTTTATCATTGCTAATTTCTTTTTAGCTTATATTATTGGCGTTGACGATTTATATAAAATCATTACGGAGCCGGTTTCACAGCATGTAGTGGGGTTTTCTGCACTACTTATTTTTAGTGCTGTTTTTTATGCGGTCTATGCTTTTTTTAGAGAGCAAGCTTGCACGGTGGTATGTCCTTACGGAAGATTACAAAGTGTACTACTAGACAGAAACTCAATGATTGTTGCTTACGATTATAAAAGAGGAGAACCGAGGGGACATGCAAAGCATCAAGAAAATCTGGGTGATTGTATTGATTGTCATCAATGCGTTAAAGTTTGTCCTACTGGCATTGATATTCGTAATGGTGTACAAATGGAATGTGTAGGATGTACCGCCTGTATCGATGCTTGTGATCATATCATGGATAAGCTTGACAAACCACGTGGTCTTATTAGGTATGCTTCTGAAAATACCATTGCAAATGGCGAACCGCTCAGGTATACCAACCGTATGAAAATGTATACGGCATTGTGCTTTTTATTATTAACAGTTCTGACTGTATTACTTGTAACGCGAAAGGATATTGATGCTACGATTATACGAACAGCCGGCTTGTTGTATCAAGAGAGAGGAGTGGATAGCATCAGCAATTTATATTCCATTAAAATGGTGAATAAAACAACCAAAGATGTACAACTCAAAATAGTTATTACAGGCAATACCCCTGGGCATGTTGAAATGATTGGCGCACCATTATTACACATAAATAAAGAAGCACAAGGGGCTGGGACATTTTTTATTGTACTACCTCGTCAAGTAATAACAAAACGAAAAACGGATCTTTCTATAGCGTTATTTGAAGGGGATAAAGTAGTAGGTGGTGGCAAAACAACATTTTTAGGCCCTGGAAAAAAACTTAACGCACACAAAAATTAAACACATGAGTTGGGGCAATAAATTAATCATTGTATTTGTCGTTTTTGCTGCTCTAATGGCAACGCTCGTTTACAAAGCCACGCAAACGAAATTTGAACTTGTAAGTAAAGATTACTATCAAGACGAATTACGCTATCAAGATAAAATTGATGGCGCCGCTAATGCAGCTTTGGAAGCGCCTACATCTATTGAGGTAAAAGATGGACTTATTCTACTTCGGTTTCCAGACGTCCATAAAAACGCCAATATCACTGGCGAAGCCTGGTTTTACTGCAGTGTAGACGCTACTAAAGATAAGCACATCGCATTAAATGTAGACTCGAATGGAATACAAATCATAGAACGTAAGCGCTTACAAAAGGGCGATTATCAGATAAAAATTTCATACGAAATAAACCAGAAAAAATATTATGTAGCGCATCAACTACAATTACAATAGTTATGTTTTCTGTGCTATTCACAACCGCTTTTGTGCTTGGTTTGACAAGTAGCTTTCATTGTGTTGGTATGTGTGGGCCACTTTTATTAGCGGTGCCAACGCGTACAACAAATAACCATAAATGGCTGGAGATAGCCCTATACCATGTTGCTAGAATTTTTACTTATGCCGTACTTGGCGTTCTTGTTGGTTTTGTAGGATGGCGTTTACAAGTGGCAGGCATTCAACAATTCTTTTCATTAACGATTGGAATTGTTTTACTCGGGTACGTTTTTACAAGTCATTTTTTTTCCGGCGCAGCTTGGATGCTAGCATTCAATAAATTAATTTTTTCTTTTTTTGGTTTTGCATCTCGGCAAAAAGGCTATTTGGGTACCCTGTTACTAGGTGCCGCAAATGGACTTTTGCCCTGTGGTATGGTGTATATAGCTTTAACGGGTGCCATGGCTTCAGCGTCGGCCACTGCCGCTGCCGGTTTTATGCTTCTTTTTGGACTTGGCACTATGCCTCTTTTATTTGTGTTTAATTATTATGGAATTCGTTTGCAAGTCTCTGTAAAACAGCGCATTAAGCTTGTGGCGCCCATTGTAATTGCCATTATGGGCTTACTATTAATACTTAGAGGGTTGAATTTAGGGATTCCATATATAAGCCCACATTATGTAAATAGTGGCGGTGGTGTTGAGTGTCATTAATTTGGAACACCCGTTTTAACAAATAATTTGTACTAGATTATTTTATTTATACCGTAAAAAGTAGGAAATTTATATGGACTTCAAATTAGAAGACGCAAACAACAAAAGTTTTCAACTTTTTCTCATAAGCAGTTAGTTTTGGTTATGGCCCCAATTTCCATTGGGGCCTATTTTTTTAAGCCTGCTTTTGCCTTTTGAAACTTAGCGAAATCGCAAGCGCACCAAGGCTTCCAACCATGTCAGCTAAAATATCTGCTCCTTCAAAAGAGCGGTTGGCCACTAAATCTCTTTGTACAAATTCCATCGCAACACCATACACAATCCCTGCTAAAGATATAAGCCAGTACCAAGCGGTTTTTTGACTGCCGGAAAGGGGCGAGGTAAACGCCGGGAAATGAAAGAGTATGCATAGCATGCCAAACATGCCAATGTGCACAATTTTATCGAACTGAGGGATATGTATAAAAAACCATCCACTTGGAACCGAGGATCCAGGTAAAGTGAGTAAGAATAGACTAATCCCTAAAAAAATAAAACCTGGTAAGAAATGTAGTTTTTTCATTTGGGTTACCCAACAAGGGCTGCGTAAGCTTCGCTGCTCATTAAAGCGGCTACATCAGCAGGGTTGCTAACGGTCATTTTAACCATCCAGCCATCACCATAAGCGTCTGTATTTACAAGCTCCGGTTGTTTTTCTAAAAGTGGATTCACTTCTGTAATGGTTCCTGCAACAGGTAAAAATAAATCACTCACCGTTTTAACTGCTTCTACTGTACCAAATACTTCTTCTGCACCAAGTGCTTTACCAACAGTATTGATGTCGATATATACAATATCTCCAAGTTCATGCTGTGCAAAGTCTGTGATACCAATGGTTGCAACGTTTCCGTCTAATTGAATCCATTCGTGATCTTTGGTGTACTGTAGGTTTGCAGGAAAATTCATAGTTATTTATTTATAGATTGCAAAGATTGCATATTTATTCAAATTGACCAATCATTTGATCAACTAGTTTTAAAGGCCTTCCTTTTCAAAATAGAGCAGGACATGGTCTTTTAAAAAGTTTTCTTGATCAGGGAGGTGCATCACCGGTAGTTCCTTGATTTGCTCAAAATGAGGCCATCCATCGGGGTCTTTTCCAGCAAAACGGTAATAATCGCTGGCACTTAATACGGTACAAACCGCCACGTGCATGAGGTCCTGTTTTTGCTCTTTCGATATCTTTTCTTGGATAAAACCGGTTTCTTGCATGCCAATAAGGAACAAAACCCCTTCTAAATCGGGCTTTTTGTCAAAACGGGCCAGTAATTTGGCCTCTAATTGCCACCATCTTTGTTGTAAATCGTCTGTTGCAAAGCTCATATTGCAAATGTAAAGCGCAAAGCAGTGCGTACATCAGCTTTCAAAAGTTATCTTTGCATAAATAGTTGATTTTATGTTACAGTTGAGTGTTTTAAGAAATGACCCTGCCTTTGTAAAGGAAAGATTGGCGGTAAAGCATTGCAAGCAGTTGGACCTCGTGGATAGTATTATTGCACTAGACGACCAGCGTAAAAAACTGCAGTTGGATTTTGATACGACGCAGGCAAAAGTAAATGCGGCTTCTAAAGAAATTGGTAAGATGATGGCATCCGGAAATGCTGCTGGAGCAGAAGCTATCAAAGTAGAAGTGGCAGGATGGAAAGAAAGTTTAGATCCTATTAAAACACAAATGGCGGAAATTGAAACGTCATTAACCAATCAATTGTTACAACTCCCTAATTTACCAGGCGCACCCGTGCCAGTTGGTAAGACACCAGAAGATAATGTGGTGGTAAAAACAGGCGGGCCTACTGCTTCACTTCCTGAAGGCGCTGCGCCACACTGGGATCTCGCTAAAAAATATAATTTAATTGATTTTGATTTAGGTAATAAAATTACCGGTAGTGGTTTCCCAGTATACATTGGTAAAGGGGCTAAACTTCAACGCGCACTCATTCAGTATTTTTTAGATTTTAATACGGCTGCTGGTTACACAGAATACTTACCACCTTTTATGGTGAATGAAGCTTCGGCACTTGGTACAGGACAACTTCCAGATAAGGAAGGGCAAATGTATTATATGCCTGCAGATGATTTTTATATGATCCCAACGGCGGAAGTTCCGGTTACCAATGTGTACCGCGACGTTATTATTAAGCCCGAAGAATTTCCGATTAAAATGACAGCGTATTCTCCATGTTTTAGAAGAGAAGCAGGTAGTTACGGAAAAGACGTGAGAGGACTGAACCGTTTACATCAATTTGAAAAAGTTGAAATCATACAAATAGTTGAACCTAGCACCAGCTATGCTGTGCTTGATGAAATGGTAGCACACGTAGAAAAACTTGTAGCTTCTTTGGAATTACCTTACCGCATATTAAGGCTTTGTGGTGGTGATATGGGTTTTGCAAGTGCAATCACGTATGACTTTGAAGTATATAGTGCAGCTCAAGAAAGATGGTTAGAAGTAAGTAGTGTTTCTAATTTTGAAGCTTACCAAACCAACCGTTTAAAATGTAGATTTAAAGATGAAAATGGCAAGATGCAATTCGCACATTCTTTAAATGGAAGTTCATTAGCGCTTCCACGAATATTAGCTTGTTTATTAGAAAATCATCAAACTGCAACTGGCATTAAAATACCAGCTGCACTCCAACCATATTTTGGTGCAACAACAATTTAAACGACACACTATGTTAAAAAAATGGGCTAAAAGAATTGGCTATACCGTATTAGCTGTTTTTATGTTTATCAATATTATTGCCGCTTTTCAGGCCTATAAGTTTACCCATTTTTATGCAGATGCGCCAAAGCCAAAAAAGCCTTCTGAAATGTCTGCATCAGAAAAAGCAAGTGCTATCTTTTTTGGTGTACAGTATCCAAAAAGCAAAGTGGTAGATTCGTTTTTAGTAGCGCATGATACCGTTTATATTACAACTGAGGATAGCATTCATCTAGAAAGCTGGTTTGCAGCTGCTGATACTACCAATGGAAAAATTCCGCGCGGCACCGTACTTATGTTTCATGGGCATGGAAGTAGTAAAAGTGGCATCATTGCAGAAGCTACGGCTTTTCATGAAATGGGCTATCATATTATTGTAACAGATTTTAGAGCGCACGGCAATAGCGAAGGATCTACAACCTCTATTGGCATGTATGAAGCGCGCGATGTAAAAGCAGTGTATGATTATGTACTTGCTAAACAAGAAAAAAATATTGTACTCTATGGTATTTCTATGGGTGCTGCAACCATTACAAAAGCAGTATCTGAATTTGGTTTAAAACCTTCCAAAGTAATATTAGAAATGCCTTTTGCAACCCTACAGGATGCAGTTGCAGGGCGCATGCGCACCATGCAGCTTCCCGCCGAGCCATTAAGTACTTTGCTTACTTTTTGGGGTGGTGTAGAACTGGGTGCTTGGGCTTTTAATTACCAACCACAAAAGGACGCTGCAGCTATTAATTGTCCAGTCCTGTTGCAGTGGGGTGTTAATGATCCGCGCGTAACGGAATCAGAAACACATCAGATATTTAAAAATTTAGCAAGCCACCAAAAAGAACTCATTAAATATGTACAAAGTGGACATCAGAGCCTTTGTAAAAATGAAAAGAGTAAATGGTATATGACAGTGGGCCGCTTTTTAATGATGTAGTACTAAAGTATTACCAGTTGCTTAAACGAATACCTACTGCAAATGGATATTGCTCCAGTCTTGTGTAAGAATCATGTAAAGTATTTAAGCTGTATGAGCCGTAAAGTTTAACGGGTCCAATACCTAGTTCACCAATAAGTGCGGTTCTAAATGGCGATAAGTCAAAATCACCTTTGTATTTTTGTTTGCCACGCTCTTCACTTTTTTGCTTAACCCTGCTACCTACTAAATAACCTGCACTTACGCCCGCACTAAAACTAAATCCTTTTTTGTTGCCAGGTGTGGTATTGATGTGTAACATAAGTGGCACGCTTAAATAGCCAGCAAATAATTTATTTTTTGAAAAAGAAATCGAATCGTTGTAGACATAAGGGTAGTTCTCTTTTCTATAAGAAACTCGAGAGTCGTATCTAAAATTATACATCTCCATCCCCATACCATATTTTAAAAATACCGCCTGCTTAACAATGCTTACTTTTTGCATGAAAAACCAAAGGTTTACATTGGTTGTTTTGCCGTTGTTTAAATTAAAAGTTTGCTTATTAGGTGCCCCGTTAGCAGAACTAAAGGTTCTGAGGTAATTATTATTTACAACAGCGGTAGCATAGTTGGTTTCATCCCTATTGCCAGCAAATCCAAGATCTAAAATCCACCAATTGGTACTAATTTTTTTAGGCGCTGGTTTGTTTCTTTCAATTTTAATAACGGGCTTACGGTCTAGGTCATTGGCTTTAATAGTGATATTTCCAATTTGAACAGTGGCGTCATTGCCAACTGATACAGCGCCATTTACATTTTCGCCCCCTTTTTTTACAATATAAAAATTGCCAACTTTTACAGTGTCTTGTTTTACAAGTATGCTATCTGTTTTTGTATAGCTACTGTCTGATTGTGCAGCTGCAAATAATGTTCCAATACTTAAAACTGCTGTGAGTACTTTATTTTTCATTTCTGTTGTTTTCTTTGTTTTTAAATAACGCGTTTGCTTTTCTAAAGAGGCCTCTAAATTTATCTTTATCGATTTCAAAAGCGCCAACCATAACAGATCTATTACTGCTAGCGGCTTCTGTATCGATGGTTTCAATGGTTTCGTTTGGTTCTTGTGTTTCTGCTGCTTCGTTAAGTGTAATTGGAGCTGCAGTGATTTCTGCAATTACAGTAGGCTTTACATCTATAATAGAACCGTTGTAGCTTGGGATAGTATGTTCTGCTTCACTGGCTGTAACGGTAGAAGCATTTTGAATTGTGTGATACGCTAGATCTCCAATGCCGACACTCTGCAAAGGAATTGTTGTAATATTTTGTTGATTTTCTTTAACATTTGTTGATGCGAGTGAGCCAGTATTTACAATAGCATCGTTAGGTGTTGAAATATTATTTATTGGATTATTTACGGGCGAAGTAACCGGTTTTACTGAATTATTTTTTACAACATTATTTTTCGCAACATTATTTTTTGACAGCCCATTACCAGCCTCTCCATTAAACATGCCATTGCGCGCCACAATAAAAATAAAAACTGCCGCAGCGCCTACTGCCCACCATCTTAAAAGAATTACAGGCGCTTTTTCCTTTTCTTTTTTAAATAAATTTTGTTTGTTGGGGTATACAATGGTTGTTGGCTCTACTATAACCGGAAAAATATTTTTATAAAGTACTGCTTTGTTAGGGCAGGCAATTGTTTCAATGTCTAGTTTGGTTGATTGTAAAGATTCCAGTTCTTCGCCAACAGCCGGATGTACCGCTACAAATGCAAGCAGGGCCTCTATTTCACGCAGGTCTAATTCTTCGTCGATATAACGAAGTAAAAAGTCTTGGTAGTTATGTTGGTTTATGTTTTGCATTTATTTTATAAAACTTGCTGCGGACTAATTAAATAATTTCTAAGCTTTAAACGGGCCCTGTGCAAATACACACGTACTTGATCTGTGGTAAGCTTTGTGATTTCTCCAATTTCCTCGTAACTATATCCTTCGTAATCTTTTAATAAAACCAAACTGCGCTGCGTTTCGTTTAAGGTAGCCAGTGCGTCGTGCAATACTTTTTTTAAAGCTTTGTTTTCTTGATAGGCTCTTTGCGTATCGTTTTCAAAACTCTCTTGTAACGAAATGCGTTTTGCTTTTCTAGTATGGTCTATTAATAAGTGATAAGCCACCGTAAACAAATACGATTTAGCTTTTTGGGTTTCAACGCTGTCTTTGTGGATCCATAACTTTTCGAAGGCAGATTGCACAATGTCCTCTGCATCTTCGGTGTGGCGAAGATTTTTTACGATAAAGCGGTACACATTATCGGCATAAAGCAGCACAGATTCGTTGTAGTCTTTCTCAGTCATAGCAAAAACACAGTGGTTTTGGTCTTTTCTGTGGGTATAACGATCCCGGCTATAAAAAGTTACAGGCTAGCTCAAAAAATTAATAATCAATCACTTGTTCTTTAATGGCAGCTGGTATTTCGCGCCATTCGTACTGCTGATTTCTTAATTGAGGCTCAAAACCAGCCTCTTTAATAGCGTCTTGCATGGTTTTATAGGTAAAACGGTGGGGTGCACCTGCTGCACTCACCACATTTTCTTCAATCATGATAGAGCCAAAATCGTTGGCGCCACTATGTAAGCATACCTGGGCGGTTTGTTTACCCACGGTTAGCCAGCTTGCCTGAATGTTTTTGACATTTGGTAGCATGATACGGCTAATGGCAATCATTCTAATATATTCGTCGGTGGTGGTTAAATTATGCACCCCTCTAATACGTGTAAGTAAGGTATCAACGTCTTGGAAAGTCCATGGAATAAATGCTAAAAATCCTTTTGCATGTTCAGGTTTTAAACTTTGAATTTCACGGATGCGCGTTAGATGAATAAATCTTTCTTCCAGTGTTTCTACATGACCAAACATCATGGTGGCACTGGTGGTAATATTTAGTTTGTGCGCTTCATGCATAATGGCTAGCCACTCGTCGGCACCACATTTTCCTTTAGAAATTAAACGGCGCACACGGTCCACTAATATTTCGGCACCCGCACCTGGTAGTGAGTCTAAACCCGCTTCCTGTAAGGCTTTTAGCACATCATGATGACTCATTTTTTCGAGCTTACAAATATGTGCTACTTCTGGGGGCCCAAGTG
>JAOASV010000049.1 GCA_030158535.1 Sediminibacterium sp. | reverse complement strand
ACTAACCGGCGTATATTTTGTTGAAGACTACCTCTGGAATATTAAAAACCCCGAATTAAGCGACTGGTTCCCACATTCCGAAAAACCAGCCATCGCACTTTCCATCTTTAAGGAGTTTTACCCCGAACGTCAGGTAGAATTTGCAACTGATTTACAAATAGCCCTCCATTATGAAGGCCGTGATTTAACGGATAATGAAGCGTATAGACACCTCCTTGAAAAATATAGTATCGCCCCCGAAACTTTTTATGAAAAATTAGCCAGCGAAACCTATAAAGATCAAGCCCACTATGAGTTTTCGCTGGTTAAACAATTGCAAGTAACCGGATTCCCATGTGTATTATTACAAGTCAATGAATCAAAATTTCATTTGTTAGCGAGGGGTTACACAGATTATGAAACGCTACGCGCAAGACTTGATATAGCACTAGCAGAAGCATCAAAAACGAATTAGTAGTTTTTTAACCTTATTTTACCTTTACTTTGCACAACGTAAACAAAGCATATGGAGTACAGTAATTTAGTATCAATCTCTGGCCTTAGTGGTCTATTTGAAATGGTTGCCAGCAAGACAGATGGCGCTATCGTTAAGTCTTTAGAAGATCAAACCACAAAGTTTGTAAGCAGCAGAGTACACAACTTTTCTCATTTAGAAAGTATTGAAGTGTATACCGTTCGTGACAATATCAATTTGGTGGAGCTTTTTCAAACGATGTTAGCTTCTAAAGAAGCCCTTCCTTCCGAAAAAGACCCAGCAGCTATTGTCGCTTACTTTAAAAAAGTATATGCCGATATGGATTTTGACCGTGTGTATCCTAGTGATATGAAAAAGATGGTAAAATGGTTTAGCATTTTAAAAGCCAATAACATCGAAATCAAATTATCTGAAGAGCCTGAAGAAGAAACAGAAGCATAATATAAGAGAACGTATATAAAAGTCGCAAAAGCTTGTCTCTTGCGACTTTTTTTTGCCCATACCTTCCAATAAACTAGGAGAAATCTTACATTGTGACACTCAATTTACCATCATGAAAAAATTCTTACTCATAACTATTTTAGGGTGCTCTTTATTTACAAGTAAAGCACAGCGTTTTTCTGAAAAATCAGAAGCATCTGAAGCCTGGGTAAATGCACAGTTCAATAAATTAACGCCCGAAGAGCGCATTGCACAACTTATGATTGTAAGGGCACATAGTAATTTGGGTGTAGCGCATGTAAAAGAAGTTACCGATTTAGTAACCAAATTTAATGTGGGTGGTTTGTGTTTTTTTCAGGGTGGCCCTATCAGACAAGCTACGCTCACCAACGCGTATCAATCACTTGCTAAAACGCCACTTATGATTGCCATTGATGGTGAGTGGGGTTTAGGTATGCGACTCGATAGTGTGATCAATTTTCCACGTCAACTTATGATGGGCGCTGTAAATGACGCCAATTTAATTTATCAATTTGGCCGTATTGTGGGTGAGCAGTGCAAGCGACTTGGTATACAAATAAATTATGCGCCGGATGTTGATATCAACAACAATCCAAAAAATCCGGTAATCAATGATAGAAGTTTTGGAGAAGACAAATACAAAGTAGCACAGTATGGTGTAGCGTATATGCGTGGTATGCAAGACGTAAACGTAATGGCTTGTGCTAAACATTTTCCAGGACACGGTGATGTAGCTGTAGACTCACACTATGATTTACCCATCATTTATAAATCTAGGGGTTCTCTTGACTCTTTAGAATTATATCCTTTTAAAGAAATGATTAAAGCCGGCGTTGGTAGTGTGATGATGGCGCACTTGTCTATTCCTGCGTTAGACACCACCACCAATTTACCAACTTCACTGTCAGCCATTGCTGTTCAAAATTTACTCCGCAATGAACTTGAATACAACGGTATCACATTTACTGATGCACTAGAAATGAAAGGCGTTTCAAAGTTTTTCCCTAAAGGTGAAGCGTCTGTAATGTCTTTAATTGCTGGCAACGATATGCTTTGCTTACCTGGTGATATTGAAGGTAGCATTGAAAAAGTAAAAGAAGCTATTGCCATCGGAAAGTTAAGCTGGGAAGACCTTAACCAAAGAGTTAAAAAAGTATTGCGCGCTAAATATAATTTAGGGCTCGACCGTTTACAACCCATCGATACTACTAATTTAGCTGCAGACCTAAACGCTTCTACCAACGAGCTAAAAGAAATCCTTGCTAAAAAAGCGTTGACCGTTTTAAAACTTGAGAATAAAAAATTATTGCCGCTACAATCGAAAAATACAAAAACATTGTATATAGGTATTGGTACTAGTAAAGAAAATAGTTTCGCAACAAGTATCAAAGAAACCTATGGTGCAGATATTGTACTCTTTAATTTTTCAGATAGCACCACTAAAGCCGATAGCATTGCCAAATTAACAAGTGGCTACGACGCAGTTGTTGTTGGGATGCATAATTTTAGCAGAAAGCCTGCCAATAATTTTGGTATTTCTGATGCAGCACTTGGGTTACTAACAAAAGTGCAAGGCGCTAACACTATTAATTTTTGTTTTGGAAATCCTTACGCAGTAGCAAATTTATGTGGCGCCAATAATGTAGTGGTTTGTTATGAAGATGACGAAATCACTCAAAAAGCGGGCATACAATTATTACAAGGTATTACCCAGCCAGAAGGCAAATTACCAGTTACCGTTTGCGATAATTTTAGTTTTGGTAGCGGCATAGAAACGGCTAGTTATTTTAACACAGCCGTTCCAGAAGAAGTAGGCATGAGTAGTGCTGCGCTTCAAAAAATTGATAGCATTGCCAAAGCAGCCATTGATAGCGCTGCCATTCCGGGCTGTGTGGTATTAGTAGCCAAAAATGGTAAAGTGGTTTACAATAAAGCTTTTGGAACCACCAATTACAACAACTCGGTTCCCATGCAAACAGATATGGTATTTGATTTAGCGTCTGTTACTAAAATATCTGCTACGACCGTGGCCATCATGAAACTTGTTGAAACCAAAAAAGTAAAACTGCATAAAACCATTGGCGATTATATTCCATGGGTGCGCGGATCAGACAAAGCATCGATTAAAATATCAGATCTTTTGTTACACCAAGCAGGACTTGTTCCTTTCATTACTTTTTACAAAGAAGTATTGGACCCTGCTACCAACAAACCATCTCCAAAATATTTTTCGACAACCGCTACACCTCAATTTCCAGTACGTGTAGCAGAAAATGTATACCTCAGAAAAGATTGGCAGGATAGTATGTATGCGCGTATACTATCTAGTAGCACGCCTACCGCTGGTAAATATGTATACAGCGATAACGATTTTATTTTTTTAGGAAAAGTAGTAGAGTCTGTTACGGGTATGGGCTTAGACGCCTATGTAGCAGATCAGTTTTATACACCGCTTGAGATGCATAGCACAGGTTTTTTGCCTACTGCAAAAATGCCATTAAGTAAAATCATACCTACCGAGGTGGAAGCGCATTTTAGAGCACAACAAACACATGGAGATGTTCATGATGAGGGTGCTGCGATGTTTGGTGGCGTGGCTGGACATGCCGGCTTATTTAGCAATGCTTATGATTTAGCCAAGCTCTATCAAATGCTATTAAATGGAGGAGTACTAAACGGCAAACGCTATTTAAAAAAATCGACCATTCAAAAATTTACCGCATACAGTTCTGATATTTCTAGAAGAGGTTTGGGTTTTGATAAACCTGAAAAAGACAATGCTACAAGAAAAGAAGCCTACCCTTCTAAAAGTGTATCTCCTGAAACATACGGTCACACTGGATTTACCGGCACTTGCGTATGGGTAGACCCAACCAAACAACTGGTATATGTCTTTTTATCTAGCAGGGTTTCTCCAACAAGAAACAATACCAAATTTGGTAGACTAAATGTTAGACCCAATATTCAAGAAGCTATCTACAGCGCAATTCAATAAAATTGTTTACCTTACTGTCAAGCACTATTATTAAAGTGCGTGGCGCTAATGATATCCATTGCAATTGTAGATGATCACCGCCTCATGCGGGCTGGACTTGCCAATATGATTGCTGAATTTAAGGGTTATAAAGTAACCATTGAAGCGGGCAACGGCCTTTTATTTATCGAGTCCCTCAAAAAAAACAAAGCCCCAAGCATTGTGCTGTTAGATATAAATATGCCAGAAATGGATGGGTATCAAACAGCGCAGTGGATTCGACAAAATTTACCCGATACAAAAATCATTGCACTCAGCATGTATGAGAACGATTATGCCATCATACAAATGCTAAAAAATGGATGTCATGGTTATTTATTAAAGAATTCGGAACCCATGCTACTCTATACCGCCTTCAACGAAATAAAAAAGTACGGTTATTTTAGCAACGATATGGTTTCTGATAAACTCATCCATTATATTGGTGATGAATCGGCACTAAAAAAACAACAAGATCAGGTCAATCAATTAACAGACAAGGAAAAAGCCTTTATGGGCTGGGTTTGTACCGACAAAACCTACAAAGAAATTGCCGACATCATGTTTATCAGTCCGCGTACAGTAGATACCTACCGGGATCATTTGTTTAAAAAGATAGACGTTAAAACCAGGGTGGGCCTCGCATTATTTGCCATCAAAAATAACTTGGCAGTACTATAGTTTTTATGAATTATTTTTAATGCATGTTACTGCTAAAGCGGATTCTATTTTTTATTGGCTATTGGATGTTTACATCTCATGCATTTGCCCAAGCACCTCCTATTGGAAGCTGGCGTGTGCACCATAGTTATGCAGGAACATTAGAAGTTGTACAAGGAGATAAAATTTATACGGCTACTCCGGAGGCTATTTTTAGCACCAACAATACGGGTCAGTTCGAATACTTTAATAAGTTAACCGGTTTATCAGAAGCCTCAATCGCTAACATTTGCTGGGATACTGAAACGGAACAACTGGTGGTTGCTTATACCAATAATAATTTGGATGTAATCAAAGGAGGTCTTGTAAAAAATATCTATGACCTGGTAAGAACAAGTCGCATTCAAAAAATCAATTCGATATACGCTGATAAAGGAATGGCCTACGTAAGCACCAACATTGGTATTGTAGTTATTGACTTATTCAAATACGAAATAAAAGAAAGTTGGATTTTAGGTGCTAATGGAAATACGTTAGACGTTTTTTCACTTACTAAAAGCCTTGGTAATTGGTATGCTGCTACAGCTAATGGCATTTATACGACTGCTACAACAAACACAAATATTGCGGACGCGAAATCTTGGACTGTATTTTATAATGCATCAAACACAATACCCGTAAAAAAAATAAGTAGTACACCTACTGGCCTCATCATTGAAAAAAATGATAGTCTCTTACTTATTCAGGCTAGTGCTAACACTACTTTATTTTATAAAGCATCGGAACAAATAAAATCCTGGCAGTTTAATGAACAAAAAATTACCATCGCAACAACGGATAAACAAACAAGCAAAGCACGCGTGCACCAATTAACCATGGGTAATGCAACTGGGCTTATTTTTGAACAACCTGCTATATTCATAGACCCTACTGCCTCTATTTTTTCAAATGGCATCATTTGGATCAGTGACAGTGTAACGGGCCTCATTAAATTAGACCCTAGTACAAGTAGTTTTGTAAAAATTATTCCGGGTGGACCAAGCGGGCAAATTACCACGGCACTGCTAGCCACAAGTACTGGTGTATTAGCTGCTTCTACATCAAAAAAAGGATTGACGGTTCTAGAAAATGGAAAATGGCAAATACAAAATGGTTTAGATACCGTAACAGGGGTTCACTCTATTGCAATCAATCATCTAGACAATAGCATTTGGCTCAGTACCGCACAAATGGGTGTAGCAAAATGGCAAAATAACAAAGTTCAAATTTTTGACGCACGTAATAGTAGCCTTAAGGGTGCAGCAAATAACACTTGTTTTACAACCGGTGTAGCCACTGATACCAAAGGAAATAGTTGGGTAAGCAACGCAGGCACAGCTATTTCACTCCATGTATACCAACCGGATGGCAAATGGACCGGATTTACAAACCCTTATGGTTTAACAGATGCGGGTGCATTAGAATTAGATGATCTAGGACAAGTTTGGTGTGTTACCACAAATGCAAATGGACTACTTGTTTACAACCCTGGAACTTCCTTACCCACTACTGCAGATGATAAATGGAAACAATATAAAGCAGGAACAGGAATTGGAAACCTACCCAGCAACCAAGTAAACTGCACTGCAAAAGATAAAAATGGATTTATATGGGTAGGTACTGATAGAGGTATTGGAATTATACAGTGTACCGAAAATATTTTTACGCCAGCAGGTTGCGACGCACTATTACCTGTTGTGCAGCAAGATAGATTTGCAGGACTTTTATTTAAAGATGAAAATGTACAAACCATTGCAGTTGACGGTGCCGACAGAAAATGGGTGGGTACCAAAAATGGCGTTTGGCTCATCAGCGCAACCGGAGAAAAAGTTATATATAGATTTTCAACAAACAATAGTCCATTACCCGGCAATGATATTTCTAAAATTTCTATAGACCCCCTAACCGGTGAGGTTTTCATAGCTACGAATAATGGGCTTTGTAGTTTTAGAAGTACGGCTACAGAAGCAGTAAGTACGCAGCAAAAAGTACTCGTATTTCCAAATCCTGTTCCGCCAGGATACAATAGCAGCATAGCTATTAGAGGCCTAACCAATAATGCGCTCGTAAAAATCACCAACTTGTATGGTGCGCTCGTGTATCAAACTAGAGCGTTAGGTGGGCAAGCTATTTGGGATGGTAAAAACACAAATGGCGTAAAAGTAGCCAGCGGGGTTTACTTGGTTATTTGCAGAGACGATAGTGGTACTGAAAAGATCGCAACAAAAATTACAATTGTTCAGGGTAGATAAAATTACTTTTTCTGAAAGTCGTAAAACCGCGCCACTACAAATTTTAAAGAACCTTGTTCTCCTGGTGCTACACGGTACATCAATCGGCGCATTTTGCCAGTAGGTTGTTGCACACCATTTGCATCTTTTTCATACAAAGGATAAGTACGCATTAAAACACCTTCTAAAAGCATATACTTATCTGCGCCTTTATAACCATCACGTAACCTAGGATCATCGAGTATGTCTGGAAAAACTATCGGTGCTACCGATTTATTTTCTTGAGAGCTAATAGCAATCACCGAGCTTTTATTTAATGAGTCAAAACTCGTAACGTACAATAGTAATTCAGGAAAACCATCTTTATTTAAATCATCTACTTCTGTACCAATTAAAACACCTTTTAATTCAAAACTAAAATCGCGCGCTTCACTTTCAAAACCAACCGGATAAATGGTGATTGGATTTTTTTCAGAAGATTTATTATAGCAATTGATACGGTAGCCTGCTTTACCCACTTTCATAGTGGTATCTATTCGACGACCCTGCGCCATTAATACAGTTGGGATTAGTGCTAGCGCAAAAAAGAGTGTACGAATAAGCATGAAACGCATACGAAAATGTAGTTTAGACCACTAAATTAAATAAAATAATGGTAGTTACATATTTCTTCTATATTGCCCACCCACTTCATATAAAGCTTCGGTAATTTGACCCAAAGAACAATATTTGACAGCGTCCATCAGTGATTCAAATAGGTTTTCATTAGCAATTGCCGCCTTTTTTAAGGCTGCAATTTTAACAGGGGCCACTTCTTCATTGCGTTTCCAAAAAGCATGTAAATTATCAATTTGCCTTTCCTTTTCGATTGTCGTAGAACGAATCACTTCGGTAGGTAAAATCGTAGGACTTCCTTTTTTATTTAAAAAACTATTCACGCCAACAATTGGGAGTTCTCCGGTATGTTTCAGCGTTTCGTAGTACATGCTCTCTTCCTGAATTTTATTACGCTGGTACATTCTTTCCATAGCACCTAGCACACCACCTCTTTCGCTAATTTTTTCAAACTCAATTAATACCGCTTCTTCTACTAAATCTGTTAAGGCCTCAATGGCAAAGCTACCCTGAATAAAGTTTTCAGTTTTAGCTGCACCCAGTTCTTTATTGATAATTAATTGAATGGCCATCGCTCTTCTCACACTTTCTTCGGTAGGGGTTGTGATGGCTTCATCGTAAGCGTTGGTATGCAAACTATTACAGTTGTCATAGATTGCGTAAAGCGCTTGCAGCGTTGTTCTAATATCATTAAAATCAATTTCTTGCGCATGCAAGCTTCTTCCACTTGTTTGAATATGGTATTTTAATTTTTGAGAACGCTCGTTTCCTTTGTATTTTAATTTAATGGCTTTGGCCCAAATTCTTCTGGCAACTCTACCAATCACACTATACTCTGGGTCCATACCATTGCTAAAGAAAAATGATAAGTTAGGCGCAAAATCATCGATATGCATGCCCCTACTTAAATAATATTCTACATAAGTAAATCCATTGGCGAGTGTGAATGCAAGTTGGGTAATTGGATTGGCTCCCGCTTCTGCAATATGATAACCGCTAATACTTACACTATAAAAGTTTTGTACTTTATGGGTAATAAAATAGGATTGTACATCGCCCATTAATTTAAGCGCAAACTCAGTAGAAAAAATACAAGTGTTTTGAGCCTGGTCTTCTTTTAAAATATCTGCTTGCACCGTGCCGCGCACACTAGACAGCGCTTGTGCTTTTATGGTTGCATACACATCCGGAGGTAGTACTTCGTCGCCACTTAATCCAAGTAATTGAAGACCTAGTCCATTATTACCTTCAGGAAGTGTATCGCCACTATCTGACACCGCATATTGAGGAGCTGCGATAGCACCATATTTACTTTGAAATGCTTTTTGAATAAGATCCTGCGCATTATTAGATGCAATCCATTTTTCACAAAGTTGATCAATAGCAGCATGCATAAAAAAGGCCAAAATAATAGGAGCTGGACCATTAATGGTCATACTCACTGATGTTTTTGGATCGCACAAATCAAAGCCACTGTATAATTTTTTGGCATCATCGATAGTGGCAATATTTACACCACTATTACCAATTTTTCCAAAAATATCTGGACGTGTTGCAGGGTCTTCGCCATATAATGTAACACTATCAAACGCCGTTGATAAACGTATTGCGGGTTGATCTACAGATACATAATGAAATCTTCTATTGGTTCTTTCCGGACAACCTTCACCAGCAAACATGCGGGTAGGATCTTCGCCTTCTCTTTTAAGTTCAAAAACACCAGCTGTATACGGAAATTTTCCAGGCACGTTTTCTTGCAACTGCCATTTTAAAATACTACCACTGTCTGTATAAGTGGGCAGCATTACTTTTGCGATTTTACTACCACTCAGTGATGTTGTGGTAAGTGGAATAGAAATATTTTTATCCCTGATGGTATAGGTTAGAAAATCGGCGCTGTATTTTTCTACAACAGATGGCCAGTTTTCTATCAATGTTTTACAACTTGGATCTAGCGCGGCTACTATGTTTTCTTTTGCTTTTGCAACCTCACTAATAGCCGTGTCATTTTTGTGTGCTCCAAGTATTTCTAAAGTTCCATTTAGCTGATATAGCTTTGTTGCAAGCGCCACTTGTTCTAACACCCAAGCATCATAAGACCTATTACTCGCAGCTATTTCAGCCAAGTAACGTACTTTATTAGCCGGAATAATAGGCGCTTGCTGTCCTACTTTTTTTAAGTCTTCAGAAACTGAATTAACGCTCGCTGTTGGAGTAAAAACGATCCCTGTTTTTGCTGCTACCGTTTCAAAAATTAAATCTACCAGTTTATGAATACCAGGATCATTAAACTGCGCAGCAATGGTGCCAACCACAGGTAGTGTTTCATCTGCAGCTTCCCACAATTGATGGCTACGTTTGTACTGCTTACGCACGTCATGAAGTGCATCTTTTGCACCAGACTTGTCAAATTTGTTCATGCAAATAATATCTGCATAATCAATCATGTTTATTTTTTCCAGTTGTGATGCCGCTCCATATTCTGGCGTCATGGCATACATACTCACCGAACAATAATCGATAATGGAAGCATCACTTTGTCCAACACCGGCAGATTCTAAAATAATAAAATCATACCCTGCGGCTTTACAAATATCTATAGCACCTGATACGTGTTTACTCAACGCTACATTTTCTGACCTTGTGGCCATACTGCGCATATAAGCCCTAGGATGTGCTATAGCATTCATTCTTATGCGGTCGCCAAGTAATGCGCCGCCTGTTTTTTTCTTGGAAGGATCAACAGAAATTACAGCAATTGTTTTGCTTGGAAATAAATATAAATACCTTCTTACAATTTCATCTGTGATAGAACTCTTACCTGCACCACCTGTGCCCGTAATTCCTAATACTGGAATTTGTGCATTAGAAGCATTTATATTTATTTCATGGCCATCCTTGTTTTCTAAACGCGTAATAGCTCTTGCAACATTTCTAACATCGATAGGACCACCTAATGTAAAGGGCTTACTAAAATCTCCTTTGTCTTCAACTTCAAAATCAGATAATGTAATGAGCTCCTTAATCATGCCTTCAAGTCCCAAACGTCTTCCATCATCTGGCGAATAAATTTTTGTTATACCGTATGCATGCAACTGTTCAATCTCTTCTGGTAAAATGGTACCGCCACCGCCACCAAATATTTTGATATGTCCATATCCATTTTCTACGAGCAAGTCACGCATGTAACTAAAGAACTCGATATGCCCACCCTGATAACTTGTTACAGCAATTGCTTGAGCATCTTCTTCAATGGCACAGGAAACTATTTCTTGTGCTGTTCTGTTATGACCCAAATGAATAATTTCAGCACCCTGCGCTTGTAAAATTCGGCGCATAATATTGATAGAAGCATCGTGCCCATCAAATAAACTTGCTGCTGTTACAATTCTAATTTTGTGCTTGTTGGCGTTGCTCATAGTTACTTCCAATTCTGCCGCAAAAATAAGACATTAGAGGGTAAAATATTAACAATTGTTAGTTTTATAAATCGAGGGCTTTTTTGTAGCTTAAGGCATTAATTTGCACCAAAACGGATCCTATGCAGTTTACGGTATCAACAATTCAGGAAAGTGGTTATGAGGTAGTGGAACTTCAAGACCATGGGTCTGGCGCGCGCGTTCAACTTTATTCGTTTGGGGCACTTTTAAATGCCTTTACAATACCTACTAAAACCGGAACTATCAATGGCATTGATGGGTTTTCAAGTATGGCAGATGCTGTAGCGGGCGCTACTGCAGGATTTAAAAGTTCCAAGTTAAGCCCTTTTGTGTGTCGGCTTCAGAATGGCAAGTACAGCTACCATCAAAAAGAATATACAATCAAAGGTTTTTATTTAGGCGACCACGCCATTCATGGACTCCTATTTAATGCTCCATTCACAATTACAGATACAAAATCGACAGCAACGGAGGCGTCAGTAATCTTTAGCCATCATTATAAAGGAACTGACCCTGGCTATCCTTTTTCTTTTACCCTACATGTTAAGTGGAAACTTACTAGTGGCAATACGCTGCAGGTATTTACTACGGCTACCAATAACCATAGCAGCGCCATTCCTTTTTCGGATGGCTGGCACCCTTATTTTAGCGTAGGCGATACCATTGATACTGCAACGCTTTCATTTACAACAAACAAGCAACTTGAATTTAGTGAAGACTTGTTGCCCACCGGAAATATCATTGAAGACAATAGATTTATAGAGGGGCAAAAAATGGAAGGCGTTTTTTTAGATAATTGTTTTTTACTCGATCAAAATTCAGAAACGCATCAGCATTGCACCTTAAAAAACGAAACAGTTACTTTAACCATAGCACCTGACAAGCACTATCCGTACTTACAAATTTATACGCCACCGCACAGAAAAAGTATCGCTATAGAAAATTTAACGAGTGCCCCTGATAGTTTTAACAATGGTATTGGACTACTCATTATTGAACCAAATCATACGATGGAATTTTCTACAACGTATACACTCACAGCAAACGACTCCTTATAACTCAGCTACAGCAGTCGTACTAATTTCTACATTGACACCCCTTGGCAACCCTTTAACAGCAAAGGTTTCACGCGCAGGAGGCATGTCTGTAAAATAGCTTCCATACACTTCATTTACTTTTGCAAAGAGCGACATGTCGCTTAGCAAAATGGTTGTTTTAACAATATGACTGAATGAAATTTTTGCTTCCGCTAAAATAGCTGCAATATTTTTCATCACTAAGTGCGTTTCTTCTTCAATACTTGTAGTCACTGTTTCGCCAGTTACTGGATCGAGTGCAATTTGACCACTAATAAAAATAAAACCATTGGCTTTAACAGCTTGGTTGTATGGACCAATTGGCGCAGGTGCCAAATTTGTTTGAATGATTTCTTTAGGCATCTTTTTATTTTAAAGTTTAAGCAAGTTGATGATTTTCTATGAGTTTGCCAACCTAAATTTGCAATAGAATCACAATCCAAGATTAACACCAATTAGCATGGCAACATTTTTACTCATTTATACGGCAACGGCACACGCCAGCGTTTGCATGAGTAAAGACGGAGCTGTTACCGCCTGCCATGAAACTACTGATCAAAAAAGTCATGCTAGCTTTATTCAACCCGCCATCGAAACCTTGTGCAAGCAAACTGGTATTGCATTAAGCAGTATAGACGCGATTGCCATTAGCATAGGACCGGGCAGTTACACGGGTCTTCGTGTTGGTATGGCAACAGCCAAAGGGATTGCATACGCCTTAGGTAAGCCACTAATCGGTATCAATACCCTTCAAATCATTGCTGCTGCCGCAAAACATAAATATCCCAACCACGATTCAGCCATTTGTGCACTATTAGACGCCAGAAGAATGGAGGTTTTTACAGGTATTTATGCGCATAGTTTAGAACCTTTAACAACTAGCACTGCCCTCATTTTAGATCCCTTGTCTTTTAAAAACGAACTTGATAAGGAACCCATTTTATTTGTGGGAGATGGGGCCGAAAAATTCAAGACCATTTGCGAGCATCCCAATGCTCGTTTTGATACCAGTATCACTTACGGCGCATCAGACATGCTTGCATTAACCAAAAATGCCTTTGCATTAGCCGATTTTTTAGACCTTGCCTACAGCGAACCGCTGTATATCAAAGCCTTTCATGATACTCGTAAAGCCTAATTTAATCCTACTTAAGTTTTTTCCAAATTAAAATAATTTATTATAAGTTATTTATACATTATCATTTTCTTAGTGTATCTTCACATTGCAATTAAGTTTATTAACCCCCCAATAACTCTTTATTGTCATGAGCAACTCATTACAATCAGTGGTTTTAAATAATGGAAAAGCGCCTGTAAAAGTCGATTTTTTGCACGCCAAAAAAGCAGCTCTTATACTACGCTCCATTAACCACAAGCTTCGTCAACAAATCATCAAATTACTGGACGAAAGTCAGAAAATGACGGTTACCGAAATCTATGTAAAACTTAGACTCGAACAATCTGTAGCATCTCAACATTTAGCGATTTTAAGAAGAGCTGGTATTGTTGCAACTACAAGAGAAGGCAAGTTTATTTTTTATTCTGTCAACTACACGCGTTTAGCGGAAGTTGTAGGATTTGTGGAAACACTCGTAGGGTAGTATTTTTATTTCATCATGTTTGTACAACAACTGTATACAGGCTGTATTTCAGAAGCAGCTTACTATATTGAAAGTAATGGCATTGCTGCCATCATAGATCCTTTACGGGACATCGATGCGTATCTACAACTTGCTAAGCAAAGAAAGGCCACTATTCAATATATTTTTGAAACGCATTTCCATGCCGATTTTGTTTCTGGCCATTTAGATCTAGCTGCTGCAACTGGCGCTAGCATTGTTTATGGGCCTAATACAGTTACAAAATTTGAAGTAACCGTAGCAAAAGACAATCAAGTTTTTCAAATAGGCAATGCAAGTATACAGGTGCTTCATACACCTGGTCATACACTTGAAAGTAGTTGTTACTTACTTAAAGATGAAGCCGGAAAAGACCACGCGATTTTTACAGGTGATACACTTTTTGTTGGAGATGTAGGCAGGCCAGATTTAGCGCAAAAAGACAACGAAATCACCATGGAAGAACTAGCGGGTATGCTATACGATAGTTTGCATGAAAAAATTATGCCCCTAGCAGATGATGTAATCGTTTATCCTGCACATGGTGCAGGAAGTAGCTGCGGCAAAAATTTAGGGTCCGAAACTTTTAGCACCATTGGTACGCAAAAGCAAACCAACTATGCATTACAACCACAAACAAAAGAAGATTTTATTATAGCAGTAACCGATGGACTTGCTGCACCGCCTCAATATTTTCCCATCAATGCTAAAATAAATAAGGAAGGCTACGAGAGTTTAGATACCGTTGTAGCAAATGGTATGAAAGCATTATCTGTTGCGGCTTTCAAAGAACAAATAAAAACATTTGAACCTATTATACTTGATACCAGAAATGCTACAGTGTTTACGCAAGGTTTTGTTCCTGGATCAATAAGTATTGGACTAGAAGGTCGTTTTGCAGAATTTGCTGGTAGTATTTTACCATTTGACCAGGCCATACTACTTGTATGCGAACCTGGTACCGAAAAAGAATCTATTGTTAGGCTTGCACGCGTTGGATTTGAAAATATCATTGGACATTTAGCAGGCGGTTATAATGCTTGGGTAGACGCTAACGAAACGCCCGATTTAATTATTGATGTTGAAGCCGACGAGCTTGCTATGGATATTCCATTTGATCCAAACATGGTTATTGTAGATGTTAGAAAAACATCGGAGTTTGATAAAGGTCATATCAAAGAAGCATTGACCATTCCACTAGACGAATTAACAGATCCTGCTAGCATGGCTAATTTTGACGACAATCAAAATATATATATTCATTGTGCTGGTGGATACAGAAGTGTAATCGCTTCGTCTCTTATCAAAAGACAAGGGATTCACAATATAAGAAATGTGGTGGGTGGCTTTAAAGCCATTAGCGAACTTTCAGATAAGTTTGATATCGAAGAAACAGTACTTGCAGAAGAGCCTTTTATCAAATCATAAGGTGTGCGTATTTTTCCGCTTCTTCTGTCCATTTCCATCTGCGATGACTCCACAAATAATTGGAAGGCCTTTTGCGAATAGCATTTTCTATTTTTTCAATGAGTAGTTTGGTAAGTGCCCCTTCTTTAAAATAATTGGGAGAAGTTGTTACAAGTTCTATTTCAGCTTTATAATAACCCCTTTTTACAGCATAAAAATCAACAAACACTACAGCTGCATTACTAGCACGTGCCCCTTTTTCTGGCCCTAATACAAAGGGTGCTGGCTTGGTAAAAAATTTAGCCCAAAAAGCTCTGTCTAATCTGCCAGGGTTTTGATCGGCAACAAGCGCTAGCGTGTATCTGTCACTTGCATACTTGTGAAAATTATTTCGAAACTCTGAAGCTGAAATTAAGATAGTACCAAAACGGCTTCGCATTTTGAACATGATTTTATCGATCACTTTATTGGAAAGCGGCATATATACGCCAATGAAAGGATACTTCGATTGCTTGGCAATGCCCAGGTTTGCAAATTCCCAACTAAAAAAATGACCAGCAATTAATTGTACGTTTTGACCAGTAGCATATAAATTATTGAGCACTTCAATATTAATAGAAAAACGCTTGCTAAATTCTTTCGGGCTCATGCTAATGAGCTTGATTGCTTCAATAAAGGTATCTACAAACTGGTGGTAAAAAGCTTTTTCTATTTTTTTTCTTTCGGCGTCAGATTTTTCCGGAAAAGCAATGATTAAATTTTGACGCACTACTTGTTTTCGGTACCCAATAATGTAATATAAGATGCCATAAATACCGTCCGATAAAATATACAATACCCTAAGTGGTAATAAAGAAATCAGATAAAATATGGCGTAAACAATTGGATACATATATTTCTAAATTATGCAGGATCAACCCATGCATCATGTGCTTTTAATAACAATATAAGTTCGTCCACTGCAATTTCACTATCTACATTTTTTTTGACAACTTCTTTACCCTTGTAGAGTGTAATTTTTCCTGGACCACTTCCCACATAACCAAAATCGGCATCTGCCATTTCACCAGGACCATTTACAATACATCCCATGATGGCAATTTTAACGCCTTTTAAGTGATTGGTGACAGATCTAATTTTTGCAGTCGTTTCTTGCAAATTAAATAAGGTTCTACCACAACTAGGACATGAAATATACTCTGTTTTAGAAATGCGGGTACGGGTAGCTTGTAATATGGTAAATGCTGTAGCGTTGATAAATGCTTCTACACTAGAATTTGAATTGTAGTTTCGGCCACTGGTATCTTTAGAAGTATTGGCTAGTTGCGCTGCATAACTTTTTGATGTTAAGCCAAAACAAAGTCCATCACCAAAGCCATCGAGTAAAAGCGCACCCGCTTCTGTTGCAAAGTGTATCAGGTGTTCATCTGTTGTGTTCCAGCCACTATCAATGGTAATCACCACTGGATTGTTGATTTGTTTTTCCTGAAGTGCGATAAACATTCGGCGCATGGCAGGCATTGCATTTTTATGCTTACTGCTAAGGCATAATATAGCAGTTGGGTCATTTGCCACCGCCTCTAGATGCGTAAAATCATTGATAGGTGTTTCGTCACTAAAGCAATCCATCATCACAAAATTTTGCTTCGGATGTTTTGCTGTTTCAGTAGCGTAACCAGCGATATCAAAAATAGGTATGTACTTATCGGCACTATCTTGAGTAGCCCAGGCTCCAGGATACACAATCACTTTTAAAGTGCCCGGTAATTCAAAATTAATGAGCTGATGACCTGTAAAAATATAATCGGCAGCTTGATCACCAATATTCCATTTATCGGTAACAGCATCGTAGGTATAGCCGATAGCTATTAAATGTGCTGGTTCAATTTTTTCAATCTTGCTAAAATCAGCAATCACAATAGGTACTTGTGACGCGCCTACATTAGATACTGCTAAACTTGGCCTACGCTTGTAAACAAAAGGATCATAGGTAAGTTTTTGAACCGGTGGGATCGCTCCATTATGATTACTAGCCTCCTGTGTATACCTTTTTACAAGATCTCTACAAACCGGAATTTCAAATTCAGGATCTTCTGTTAAGCTAACGCGAATGGTATCACCAATGCCATCTTCAAGTAATGTTCCAATACCAGCAGCACTTTTCACGCGTCCATCTTCACCATCACCAGCTTCTGTTACGCCAAGGTGTAAAGGATAACATTCATTGAATTCGAGTTGCATCTGCTGAATGAGTAAACGGTAAGCCTGCACCATTACTTGTGGATTGCTGGCCTTCATGCTAAGTACAATATTATGGTAATCATTGGCCCTTGCGATACGTAAAAATTCCATGGCGCTTTCCACCATACCCATGGGTGTATCTCCATATCTACTCATGATACGGTCACTTAGTGAACCGTGGTTGGTGCCAATGCGCATGGCCGTTCCATGCTCTTTACAAATAAGCACAAGTGGTGTAAACCTTTCTGTAATTCTTTCTATTTCTTCGGCATAATCCTGATCAGAATATTCGATGAGCTCAAACTTTTTCTTATCTACATAATTGCCTGGATTGATGCGTACTTTTTCAACTATACGCGCTGCGATCTCTGCAGCATTGGGTGTAAAATGAATATCAGCAACAATAGGTGTATCATAACCTCTTGCACGTAATTCATTTTTTATATTCAGTAAATTTTCTGCTTCTTTTTTGCTGGGCGCTGTAATACGAACAAGTTCTGCACCTGCTTCAATACACCTGATGGTTTGCTCCACAGTAGCTGCGGTATCGAGTGTATCGGTAGTGGTCATGGTTTGAACACGTATAGGA
>JAOASV010000048.1 GCA_030158535.1 Sediminibacterium sp. | reverse complement strand
ACGCTAGACATGGAAGCTACGCTAGCTGCGAAAGGAATTTCAACAGAAAAATACAATACCACTTGTCCATTTGTAGAAAAAGTATGGAACAGAAGTGAACAGATTGCTCAAAAAGGCTATAGCATTATTGTACATGGTAAACCAAAACACGAAGAAACAAGAGCTACCTTTTCGCATGCATCCTATCATACCCCAACAATTGTCGTAAATGACATGGAAGAAACCATTGCACTTGCAAAATATATAACTGGTGAAAAAGAGGCTGAAGGATTTTACAAAGAGTTTGAAGGACGCTACTCCCCTAATTTTGATATCAACAAAGATTTAGCAAAAATTGGCGTTGTCAACCAAACCACCCAACTCGCTTCAGATACACAAGCTATATCGGAATACTTAAAAGAGACCATCAAAAAACACTATCAATTAACGGACGAAAACATTGCTACTCGTTTTGCAGATACAAGAGACACGCTTTGTTATGCAACAAGCGACAACCAAACGGCTGTTAAAGGCATGCTTGATACCGAGGCCAATTTGGCCATTGTTATTGGAGGTTATAATAGCAGCAACTCATCGCACTTAGTAGAGCTTTGCGAACAAAAACTACCCACCTATTTTATTGACGGACCGGACAGACTACTTTCAAAATCAGCTATTGAACATAGAAACTGGAACACCAAAGAACTACAAACGCTTGACAGTTATTTACCTGAACAAAGTGAGGTAAAAATACTTATCACAAGTGGCGCTAGTTGTCCAGACGCAGTTGTAGAAGCAGTGATACAAAAGATTGCAGGTTTTTACAACGTTCAAGATCAGGTTGATTTTGCAAATGTTGTAAAAAAATAAGGCGTCTATTCTTCGCTACTGTTTTTTAGTTTCATGAGTAAAGTGTAAGCATTTGCTACCACCACTTTTTGAGCAGCAGTAATGCCAGAAACAACTTCAACCATACCCTTGCTTTCCATGCCTGTAACAACGGGTATCATAACGTATGTAGCAACCCCTGTTTCAACAAATACATATGATTTGTTTTGCCACTTTACAATAGAAGCAGCGGGGATTACCTGAACCTCTACATTATTTAATTCAATTTCGGCGTTTACAAAAGTACCCGGAAACAAGCCCGTATTTTTACTAATAAGATCACAATGCACTTCTGTGGTGCGCTCATTTTCTATATTAGGGGTAATAACATGCACTTCGGCATCGTAGCTTTTACCAGGCTTATTGTTTTCACTAAATTTTACCTTGTTCCCTTTTTTGATAGCAGTTGCATCGTTTTCAAAAACAACCAAGCGGGCATGTAAATCGGAAGGATCCATGATTTCAAATAAAACATCGGTGGGAGCAACATATTTTCCTGCATTTACATTTACTTTAGTTACATAACCACTAATGGGAGATTTAAAAGCAATTGATTTAGAAATATTGTTTTCACTTAGTTGAGCGGGAACAATACCCATTAACTGTAGTTTTTCACTCAATGATTTAACAAGGTACTTCTGACTTTCAAATTCCGATAAAGCAAGTTGAAACTGCCTATCACTAGAGCTCTTACTTGCATTTAATGCCTTTTGTCTATTGTAATCAGCCTCTAAAAAAACTAGCTTACTTTTTGCCGTTAAATAATCCTGCTGTAAGCTAACATAAGAAGCGTCTTCTAATACCGCTAGCACTGCGCCCTTACTTACTTTTTCGCCAGGAATAAGATTGGCTTTTTTCACATACCCTCCCATTGGGATACTTACAGATAACATGTTTTGAGGTGGAACATCCATAAAGCCATTTACTTTAATGGTTTTATGCATTTGCATTACGCTCAAATTTCCTGTGCTTAATTTAGCCAAGTCCAATTGGGCTTTAGTAAGGGTCACCGTATTTGTTACCTGAGTCTCACCCTTTGCAACTGCATTTTCTTTTTCAACTTTTGTTGAGCAGGCAGCTAATATTAAAATAGATGCAGATAAAATAGATATTGTTTTCATATAAATGACTTGTAATTATTGTATTGTATTTAATTTTTCTAGTTCAAAAGCAGCTTCGTTGTAATGAGCAACTTCCATATAATAATTAGCACGTGTTTGAATAGACTGATTCATAAGCATCACCCAGTCTAAATAGTTGATGTCACCCGCTGTTAATTTTTGAGTAGCTGATTGCATAAGTAAAGCAGCACCTGGTAGTCCTTTTTTGTGATAACCATCGATTGCTTTTTTATATTGAATATAAAGCGCCGTAGCTTCTTGTATTTTTTGCTGCAACTCCTGCTTTACAGCTGTTTCTTCTAATTTCTTTTGCTTCACTAAAATGGAACCAGCGCTGATTCTTGCTTTTTGTGCTGCCGAAAAAATGGGAACCATTAATCCAACACTTACTGTTCCAAAACGATCAGAAGATCCAAAGTATTTATCGGCAGTTTGCGAAATAGCCTGCCATCCATTGATAGTCATTGAGCTGTAGCCTAGTAAAAAAGAAGGATTTAATTTACTCTTTTCTACTGCTACTAATTTTTCCGATAAATCAATTTGCTGCCGCTGTAATTGTACCAAAGGAGCAGACTCAATAAGCGCAATATTTGACAACACCACTCCATCATACACAATACTGGTACTATAAGGCTGCACTTTGCTTGAAGTATTTACCGTTCGGTTAAACTGATCCACCGCAATATTTTTTGCTGCCCTTAACTGCCCCAGCTGATTTTGTATTTGCAGTAGTTGATTTTCTGCAGTAACAAGTTCCAAAACATCAGAAGCCCCACTTGACAACCTTTCTTTAGCACGGGCTAAAAATGCATTGTAAAAACTATCTGCAGATGTTAATAGCTGCAGCTGCTGCTCCATTAATAAAATATGATAATACTGCTGCTTTACAAGTCTCGTTAACTCCTGCGTCCTAATGAGTTGCGATGTTTGTGCGATTTGAGTCACTAGCTTATTGGCTGCTGCTTGATTTTTATAGACCGCAGGAAATTGCAAACTCTGAGAAACACCAAAACGGTTGTCTGTTTGAAAACTATTGAGCTTGCCATAACCAAAGTCAAATACGGTTTTATCAATTTCGGCGCTCGTCTTTTCCATCGCACGTGCATAATCAACTTGTAAATTACCTGCATTATACTGTGCATTGTTTTTAATGGCACTATCAATGGCAGCATTTAGCTGAATACTTACTTGCGAATGCGCAGAAGCCCCAATAAGCAAGGCACCAAGCATTACAATTAATTTTTTGCCTTTCAAATATTTCGTTCCCATTTCAAAAAGTATATACATAACTGGTAAAACAAATAGGGTTAATAAGGTAGAAAGGATAAGCCCTCCAATCACTACGGTAGCAAGTGGCTTTTGCACTTCACCGCCTGCGCCTGTACTTATGGCCATTGGAATAAACCCTAGCGATGGAACAAGCGCCGTCATGAGTACGGCCCTCATTTTTGATTTAGTAGCATGAATCACAATGCGCTTAACGTCATGCCAGCCTTCTGCCCTAAGTCTATTAAATTCAGAAACCAATAGTATTCCATTTAATACTGCTACGCCAAACAGTGCAATAAAGCCCACACCTGCAGAAATGCTAAAAGGCATATCCCTTATCCAAAGTGCAAAAATGCCACCCATTGCAGAGAGTGGAATGGCCGTATAAATAAGTAGCCCTTGCTTAACAGAACCAAAAGCAAAATACAAAAGTAAAAATATCAACAACAAAGCCACAGGCACTACAATGGCTAGTCGCTCTTTAGCAGCAGTCATATTTTCGAAAGAACCACCATAAACAATGGTGTACCC
>JAOASV010000047.1 GCA_030158535.1 Sediminibacterium sp. | reverse complement strand
CTGAAGTTTAGCTAGGTTTTTTTCCATTAAGGTACCTAGTATTTTATCATTCATGAGTGAGCTTATACGCTCCCATGGGTACCATTTAACGTCTTGCTCAAACTGCCACTGAACAATTGTAACAGCCTGCCCTGGATTGTATATAAACCTAAATTTTGTGGTATAATTTGCTTCAGTCGTTTTCCAATTGGCTACTACAAGCGAATCAGAAACAGAAACGATTTGTATTTGCTGGCGTTTATCTGTAGCGGTACTATCCACCCCTTCTATCCACAAATGCCACTCCGATGTATTTTGAACGAGTGGCAATATAGAAACTGGCTTTGCTTTAATATTGACTGCTCGGGATACAATATTATGATAAGGCAGCAGCAATCCACCTAGGGTAAATAAAACAAAAAAAACAACTGCACTTATGACACCTAATTTAACGACACGCATCTTAATCCCATTTAAACGTTTTAAAAGCAATAGCATACACGCCCACAATCCATAAACCTAGTATCAACAACTCTTTACCACAGGCCGCTAAAGAAGCGCCTTCAAATGCAATATTTCGCATGGCGTTATTAAAGTGTGTTAACGGAAGTGCATTACAAATAGGCTGAAGCCAAGTTGGAAAAGCGTCTACCGAGAAAAAAGTGCCCGCTAATAGAAATTGTGGAAGTGTAAACAAGTTTGCAAAAGGTGGAATGGTACTTTCATTTTTTGCAAGTCCACTTACTATAAATCCAAAGCCCATAAATAAAATTAGCGCAATAAAACTTAAGAGCATAATGGTTGCAAAAGTAATAAGCCCGTGCACCAGTGTAAAACCAAATGCAAAATGACCAACCCCTATTACAATAATCGCTGTTAATAGTTGAAATATAACCCTGCTTAATGCTTCTCCTAATACAATATATGCCCGCTTGATGGGTGTGGCATAAAAACGTTTGAGCACCAGTTGCTGACGTAAATTAAAGAATAAAAAAGCAACGCCAAACACACCTGAACTTAACAATGAAAACCCGAGCTGACCAGGTAAAATAAAATCAATGGTTTTATACGCCCTTCCGGGTATTTGTGAAATAGTATCGTCCACGCGGGCAATGGTTTGATTACCTGCAAAGTGTTTTTGATTCATGCCCGCAATCACACCACTTAACACAGACTGTAGTAGCTGAATATTTTGAGGCATCACAGCGCCTGAGCTGGTTATTTTAATACTATACGCAGGACTCACTAAGCCCGTTTTTGCAATAAACACATTTGCAGTGATTCTTCCCTTTTCAAGCTCTTGACGTAAAGTATCCGCACTACCCTTAACTATCTTCACCGTACTTAAATTAGTAAGTGCTGCATAGACAGGGCTTGTGGTGTCCGAATTAGGATCAATAGCAATTTTTACGGATGTTTTTCCATTACCACCTCCAATAAATCCAAAAACTAAAATAAAGATGAGTGGAAATGCAATACTAAAAACCACTGCAGATGGACTACGCAGAATAGCTTTTAAGCTACCCTTTGTAATGGCCAACATGGCTCGTATTTGGCTGTAATTTGCAGACATAATAATGAATTAGTGAACAGTAATGATATAAGGTAATGCAGTCTGCGGAACGCCTACCATTGCTTTTACTTTTTTAACTTGTTGCATCATGCGTAATTGATCTGCCCCGAGTTCAGATTCTATCAAACGCATCGAAACAGTTCGCTTATAATTATTAAAGAGCTGCTCTAAAATATTCTTTTTTTCGGGATATTCTTTAAGCCTGTAGCTTGAAATTTTTGCCATAGATGCTGCAGCTTTTATAGCATCTGAAAGCGTACCAATTTCATCTACTAAACCAACACTCATACCTCTAGTACCCGTCCAAACGCGTCCCTGTGCAATACTATCAACGTATTCCATATTTCTTTTACGCCCTTCAGAAACACGCGATTTAAACGTATTGTAAATAGAATCGGTAGAAGATTGAAAAAACTTTTTTTCAGGCTCTGTAAGTGCCCTATCCATACTTCCCATATCAGCAAACGGCCCTGTTCTTACTCTATCGGTAGTAATCCCTATTTTGTTTTTCAAAAACGATTCGATATTTGGAACGATACTAAATACACCAATTGAACCTGTAATAGTAGACGCATTGGCAAATACTTTATTAGCGTTACATGCAATGTAATAACCACCCGATGCAGCCACATCGCCCATCGAAACAACCACTGGCTTTTCTTTTTTAGCAAGGCTTACTTCACGCCAAATAACATCACTTGCAAGTGCGCTTCCTCCCGGAGAATTTACACGCAGCACAATTGCTTTCACAGATTTATCCAAACGCGCTTTTCTGATGAGCTCTTTATAATCATCACTAGCCACCTGCTCATCTGTACCTGTTCCACTAATAATATCGCCACTTGCATAAATAATAGCAATTTTTTCTGAAGCAGCAGATTCGTTGAGTGTTACTGATTTTGCATATTCACCAAAATAAATAAAATTAATTTTTGAATTAACCGCCAAATTTAAACGGCCTGTGATTTCGTTTTTAACTTGATCATCATATTTTAATCCATCTATTAAATTATATTTCACGGCGTCGGCAGCGGTTTGAATTTTACCTTCTACCGCTAGCGATCTAATCAGCGCAGTGTCTAAATTACGCGCAGCTGCAGTTTGGTATAAGAATTGGTTGTATAAATCACCTAGCCATACACTTGTTTGTAAGCGGTTGGCATCCGTCATTTGTGTTTCACGAAGTGGTTCGGTAGCGCTTTTAAATTTGCCGGCATAGAATATTTGCGGCTTGATTTCTAATTTATCGAGCATGCCTTTTAAAAATAAAAGATTGCTTGAAAAACCTGCCCACTCTAACCCACCTTGTGGATGCACAAAAATCTTTTGTGCCACATTAGCCACTGCATATCCTTTTTGCGTAATTGTTTCACCATAGGCAACAACAAACTTTTTAGACTTTCTAAAATCAAGTAGTGCTTTTCTAATTTCTTCAGAAGCAGCAAATCCATTTACATTGGAACTAGCTAAAATATAAATCCCTTTTACGTTCGCGTCTTTTTTTGCGTGCTCAATAAGTCTGACCATTTCGAACAAAGAAGGTGTTTCAAAATCTCCGTCGGTGGTTAATGAGGCAAAAGGGTTTTCTTGTACGGTTTCTTTGTAGGGTTTAGAAAGGTCTAATACCAAAACAGCATCAGAACCAATAACCGGTTTATCAGAACTAGAAGCAGAAGCTGCAAGTCCAATAAGCACCATAACACCTAAAATTGTAAACACAATCAGTGCCAATAAACTGGCAATAAATATTTTAAAAAAGCTCTTCATAGCAATAGGTTAAAATAAAAGCGGAACAATATTGTTCACAACTGCATTTAAAGACGTGAAATTAAAGATATTTGAGGCGATTAACGGGGTAATTTATGAACACAGCATATTTACTGATAGGCGGGAATTTAGGGGACCGAGCGGCTTATTTACAGGAGGCACTAAAGCATATTGAAGCCAGGTGCGGCAGCATTACCAGTCGTTCCTCAATTTATGAAACCGCTGCATGGGGCAATACCAACCAGCCTACATTTTATAACCAAGCACTCCAACTCATTACCCCACTTACACCAGCATCCCTTTTAGAACAACTTTTAGCCATAGAATTAGAGATGGGCAGGGTACGCACCCAAAAATATGGCCCACGCACCATTGATTTAGACATTTTAATGATTGATGACAAGGTTTTAGACAGCCAGACATTAACAATACCCCACCCGCAACTCCATAACCGCCGATTTGCGCTCCTGCCGCTTACCGAGATAGCAC
>JAOASV010000046.1:1896-18246 GCA_030158535.1 Sediminibacterium sp. | reverse complement strand
GATCCGAAAAAATATGCCACTTGAAGAAGCTGAACGCTGGCTGCGCCCAGTGTTAGAATAAAAAACTTACGAGTTATACTTTTTCAAAAAGCCACCAGAGCCTTTTGCGTGGTTTGACTGTGTAGTTTTTTTTGACATAGGCCTGTATATACTGCATGGCCTCGTCTATATCATCTGTAAAAAGCATCAGCTTTTTATCTTCTGGAGAAATCGTGCCTTTCACAACCATGGCATCCACCATGTCAATGAGTGGCTGAAAATATTCTTTGCCATAAATAACAATGGGAAAATCATTGATCACGCCAGTTTGCGCAAGGGTTAATGTTTCAAAAAATTCATCCATTGTA
This sequence comes from Sediminibacterium sp., assembly GCA_030158535.1. Classification (GTDB taxonomy): domain Bacteria; phylum Bacteroidota; class Bacteroidia; order Chitinophagales; family Chitinophagaceae; genus Sediminibacterium. The sequence continues at coordinate 17,899 of JAOASV010000046.1, read as the reverse complement.
CCAAATCCACCGGGTAAAATAATAAATGCGTAAGAATACTTAACCATCAATACTTTTCGAATAAAAAAGTAATCGAATGTGATCCACTTATGCATGTACGGGTTAGGGTGCTGCTCAAAAGGCAGCTTGATATTACAACCTACCGATTTTCCACCAGCTTCCATAGCACCTTTATTTGCAGCTTCCATAATCCCCGGACCACCACCTGTCATGGTCGTAAAACCAATATTGGCAATTCGTTTACCAAACTCGGTGGCAGCCTTGTAATACGGATGATCTGGCTGGTAGCGCGCAGAACCAAATACGGTAATGCAAGGATCCAAAAAGTGCAGCGTTCTAAACCCTTTAATAAACTGTGTAAATATTTGCCAAGCAAATACAAGTTCATTGATACGTGGTTTGGGGCCATCTAAATACACAAACTCTTTTGCGGGTATAATTCTTTCTGTATTTTCCATAATTGATGTTACAATGATAACGAACTGACTGTAATAAAATTGTTAATAATAGAAGACAGGTTGTAATTTAGCCATCTCATGAAAAGACTGATATACATATGCCTGCTGCTGCTCGCAGGATTTAAGGTGCCTGCGCAAAATAAGGTGATCGTTGAATCTATCAGAAGTTTTTCCATGTTTGGTCCTACCATGAATTATTTAGAAGATACTTCAGTGAGGTCAAGTATCAACGCTAAACTTTCAATACTACTTAATAAATATTACAACCTATCATTTTCTAATCAATCGCTACCCATTGAAAATTATACAAGTTCAGAAGCGTTGAAAAAAAATACCATAAAGTTTAGTATTTCGGATACGAGTACTTGGCATTTGTTTGTGGAGATTTATGAATATGATCCAATCAGTTTTTGTGCAGGATCTACGTTCGAATCATCGGACAGTGCTATTATTTCGAGGGCATCGAGCATATTTCAAATAAGCTGTATCCTCACAAGTGGTTTACAACAAATTATCAATAACCAAACTGTTTTTACTGCTATCAGTAATACCGAAACCAATGGTATTGGCATTCGGCCAAAGAATATTTTTTTAACGAAAAAAAGTTTTGCGTCGGTCGTACAAGTTGGCCTGCAAATGGCACTCAATCCAGACAATGAAACCTTGGTTGCAGATATCAAAGCACCTGCAGTGTATTATGCAGATAATTTTATGATGGGTTATATAACAAATACATCAAAAATACTAGTTAACCCCATTAAAGACAGCTGGAGTTTTAGCTTACTAGGCAATCAAGAATTATTACGAATGGGTGAACAACTCTTTGATGAAATTTGGGTGAAACGAAAACTGGTAGACAGCTCAGCATCGGAACTACTAATTAAAAAAATAAAAGAAACCGGCAATACAGCAAGTTCCGATTTTATTTATTTAAGACAGGAATGTAGAGATGTATATCAAGATAAAAATTATACCATAAAAATCGCAACAGAGATAGACCCATATAGCACTGCCTCTAGTGAAAAGGAGTTTTTTTCTAATTATTTATCAAGCGAAGTGCATCTGATGTTAGAAGGAAAAGATACAGTATCCATTTTTAGTATTACTAAACATAAGGGAGATCCTTATAAACGAATTTATTTGGATGAAACAACCAACGGAATAGATAGTAGTTCCATTGCCAAAGTGAGTAAAAAAGAATTTCCATTTCAAGTAACTTATGATTATCAATTAACGGGAAAAATAAGGGGCGAACGATTTACTATACGTAGTTTCTGGAACCATGAAATGAAAGAAATCTATCTGAACAATAGGCTTATTGCTATTGTTAAAGGAAAGACAGATCCAGAAAATTTTATCATTACAAAAGACTTTACGGATGCTACAATGATGAAAGAATTATTACTCATCGCTTACAATAAATTTTTATTATAAATGCGCGTTATTTCCTACAATGTAAATGGCATCAGGGCTGCCATCAAAAAAGGTTTTGTTGAATGGCTATCCGAAAATCCTGCCGATATTATTTGCTTACAAGAAACCAAAGCCACCAAAGAAGACGTTGATACTGCTGAAATAGAAAAACTAGGCTATGAAAGCTACTGGTTTTCGGCACAAAAAAAAGGATATAGCGGCGTTGCCATTTTTACAAAAATAAAGCCAGACAATGTTGTGTATGGAACGGGTATTGAACAGTCCGATTTTGAAGGCAGGGTCATACAAGCAGATTTTGGACCTATTACCATTGTGAACGCTTATTTTCCGTCGGGCACTAGTGGTGATGAAAGACAAAACTATAAATACCAGTGGCTCTCAGAATTTGAACAATACTTAGCTGCTCTTCGCAAAAAAAGACCTCAACTGATTGTTGTGGGGGATTATAATATTGCCCACCGTGAAATAGATATTCATGACCCTAAGGGCAACAAAAAGAGTTCTGGATTTTTACCAGAAGAGCGCGCCTGGATGGATCAATTTATTGAAACTGGATGGATAGATAGTTTTAGACAGCTTCATCCTGAATTTACGGGCGGTTACACCTGGTGGAGTCAGCGCTTCCCTACGGTGCGTTTACAAAACAAGGGATGGCGTATCGATTATATCTGTATAACAGATACCCTCTCTGATGCCTTAAAAAGCGCCTCTATTTTTCCGGACGTCAAACACAGTGATCACTGCCCTATTTTTATAGAATTAAGCCTAAAAAAGCCCAAATAATCCATTTAATTTCATTCTATCATGTTGATTTACAATGTAACCACCAAAATTGACCCTAGTATTCACGAAAACTGGGTAAACTGGATGAAAAACACTCATATTCCTGATGTGATGCGCACGGGTTGTTTTAGCCATTTTCATTTTGTCAGAATTTTAGACATCGATGATAGTGATGGACCCACTTATGCGGTGCAATATTTTATGGAGAATAGAGAACAATATGACAAGTATATTGACACCCATGCGACAGCCTTAAGACAAGACGCCACAATGCTTTGGGGCCAGTTAATGATTGGTTTTAGGTCATTAATGGAGGTTGTGAATTGAGTGTGGATAGATTTAAATTTTCATTTTGGTAATCACAAATCTTCATTATATTGTTCTACAACCCTTGCAGGCATTGAATCCTACGCATTAACACCTGAAACCCTTTGCTGACAAGCCTTTCAGTAAATTAAAGAAAAAAATTAAGCCCTCTGTATTCTAACAAAAAAGCCTGTAATCCCTTTGCATAAAGGATTTGGAGCATTCTCCCAAAATCTATTTTTCAATAAAAAAATTTTGCTAATTGGGAAAAGCGGATAAATTTGTTTCGTTATTCAAACAACTAAAAAAATCATTTATGAACAAAGCAGAATTAATCGCGCAACTTGCTGAAGATGCTGGTATCACTAAAGTACAAGCTAACGCAGCGTTAGACTCTTTCGTAGACACTGTTACTAAAACACTTAAAAAAGGTGATAAAGTAACTTTAGTAGGTTTTGGTACTTTCTCAGTTTCTAAGCGTGCAGCTCGTACAGGCCGTAACCCACAAACTGGTGAAACAATCAAAATCAAAGCTAAAAAAGTTGCTCGCTTTAAGGCTGGTAAAGAATTAAGCAGCAAAGTTTAATTTTTGCCTACAAAAAGAATTGAACCCCGCTTTCGCGGGGTTTTTCTATTTTTGCAGTTCAAGATTGTTCATTTAAAAAATTTAAACCATGGGTAGAGGTGATAAAAAAACCGCTAAAGGTAAAAGATTCAAAGGTTCTTTTGGTAAGAGCCGTCCAGCTAAAGTAGCTGTTGTAAAAACTGCAAAAGCTGCCGCTAAAGCATAAAAAATAATAAACCCCCATATTTGGGGGTTTATTATTTTAAGTACTTATCCTTTTTGTTTCGCAGCAATTTCTGTTAATGCTACTACCAGTTTATCGAGGTCTTCAAGTCTGGTGTACACATGAGGCGTTATTCTAACGCAACTAATATTTTCCCAAACAATACCTACCGTATGTATTTTATAATTGGTATACAGTGCTCCATCTAATGCGGCAGGTGTCATACCATCAATAGTAACACCACAAATACCACAAGCATATTTGTCTTTTAATGAAGTGTGAATTTTTATACCAGGAATTTGAAGCGCTTTTGTAGCCCAATAATTTTTCAAATAACGAACTCTTTCTTCTTTTCTTTTTGATCCAATAGCCATATGAAAATTAACGGCTTCGCCTATTCCTTGTTCTATTGGAAAGCTTCTCGTACCAAGGGTTTCAAACTTTCTAATATCATTACTAAGCGGCTTGTCATTACACAGTAGCGGCCAAATTTTTTCGATCTTATCTTTTTGTATCCATAGCATTCCACTACCAATTGGTGCCGATAAAAATTTGTGCAAACTGGTACCAAAATAATCACATTCTAAATCTGGAATTTTAAAATCAAGTAATCCAAAAGAATGCGCCCCATCAACAATTACTTCGATGCCACGCGCGTGCGCCATCGCTGCAATTTTTTTAACGGGCATAATTTGTCCTACCCAATTAATGATATGCGTGATATGAATTAGTTTGGTGTTTGGTGTGATTGCTTTTTCAAAAGCCGCTACAATGGTATTGTCATCTTCGATAGGAAAATCAAAACTTAATTGCGTGTATACAATGCCATCTCTGAGCGCACGCTGACGGTAGGCCTGAATCATGTTGGGATAATCCTGCTTGGTGCCAATCACTTCGTCGCCGGCTTTAAATGGATAGCCAAATATGACCGTATTTAAGGCTTCCGTGGCGTTACGATTAATCGCAATTTCATTTGCTGAACACCCGGCCAGTGTGGCCAGTTTATACCTTACGGGTTCGCGACCCTGGTCCAAAATGCGCCACATATAATAGGAAGGGGCCTCATTGGAGAGCTGATTAAAGCGCTCAACGGCTTCTTGCACCACCCTTGGTGACGGGCTCACACCCCCATTATTGAGGTTAACCATATTTGGGTTAACGGTATAGGCCTGCTGGATCACCGACCAGTAATCTTCATTACTGGCTAACTCCTGCGGGGTAAGGGACGCGGCTTTTTGATTGACGGCCTCCCAGTTTGCAGCCCATGCCTGCTGTATAAGACTAGGGGCACTAAATGCCGCTGTTAGGCCGGCTATTTTTTGGATAAACTTTCTGCGTTCTGTCACTGTTATTGTATTGATAAAGTAAGTTAAGAAAATTTCTTACGCAATTATTCAATTAACTTTGTGCTCCATTTAGAACTATGAACCAGAAAACACTTCGCATTATTGTAGTTTCAGTAACCGCTTGTTTACTCACCCTTTTTGCAGGTGAAGCGGCCGGTCAGTGTTCTATTTGTACCAAAACGGCTTCTCAATTGGGCGACGGTCCTGCAAAGGCCCTCAATGGCGCTATCTTATATTTAGCTGGAGCACCGCTTGCCATTATGGGCTACATAGGTTGGCGTTGGTGGAAAACAGAAAAACAGTTTAACGCTGCCGCAAAGCAAACAAAAACGGATGCTTAACCTGTAATCAATGCATGCAAGTATTCAAAAAGTAAAAGGAAACACAGCATCTGATGCAAAGTTCTCGATTGTAATTCCTAGCTGGAACAATTTGGCTTATTTACAATTATGTATAGAAAGTATCAAAAAGCATTCGAAATTTAATCATGAAATCATTGTTCATATTAATGAAGGCGTCGATGGTACACTCGATTGGGTAAAATCGCAACCAGCTATTAGTTACTCTTATAGTAAAGAAAATATTGGCGTTTGTTACGCATTAAATAGTTGCCGTACACTCGTAACAACAAATTATTTATTGTACATAAATGATGATATGTATGTATGTCCGGGTTGGGATGCGCCGCTTGCAAAAGCGATTGAAGAAACTGCACATAACCTATTCTTTTTTTCAAGCACGGCTATCGAATTAAAAGCGCAGAGCAATTGTTCGGTTGAGTATGACTTTGGTAAAGACATCGCATCATTTAAAGAAGCAGATTTATTAGCCAATTACTCGGCGTTACCCATGCAGGATTGGCAGGGTGCTACTTGGCCGCCTAATATCGTACACATTGATACTTGGGACGCCGTGGGCGGGTATAGCAACGAGTTTAGCCCGGGCATGTACTCCGATCCTGATTTTTCTATGAAGCTCTGGAATGCAGGCGTACGGCTATTTAGAGGGATTTCAGAAAGTAGGGTATACCATTTTGGATCCGTATCTGTTAAGCGCGTTAAACGCAACAAAGGCTATTTTACTTTTATACAAAAATGGGGATTCACGTCAAGCACTTTGTCTAAATACTATTTACGCAGGGGTGAAAAATTTACGGGACCACTAGAGGAAGCAACTGTTCCAATAAGTGTACAGTTTAAAAATTTTATAAAGCGCTTACAAGTAAAGTTTTTTGCTAATCAACTTTAAAAAACATTTTTACAGCAAATAGTATTTTAAGTAGCGCTGATTTCTTTTTATAGGCAAGTATCAAATTGCGGTAATCATAAAAGAGTTTGGCTCTTTTAAAATTGTTAGACAAAGAAAAACTACTATAACTATCATTTATTTTTTCAAACACAACCGCATCTTTGTGGCCGGTTTCTTTTACTTTATTGCATAATAATTCCATCCGTGCACGGGCCTGTTGCTTTTTTTGCGCCTGTGTTAATGACACCGTTTTATTTTTAGTTGTATCGGCGCCAATTGCATTTTGTGTGTGCTGGCGGTAATGCACCAGTGGCTCATTCACATACAAAACTGTACTATAACAAGTAGCTACAAAACCAAGCCAAAAGTCATGCGTAACAAGGGTTGGAAAAGGAACCGCTTTATCTATCAGTTCTTTTTTAAAGAGCATCGCGTGCCCTGGCGCCCAGGCACCAATTGCATACATAACTGGCGTATGGTAGGCGGGTTGGTTTTTAATAGAAGACATTTTTTGATGCAATAAATGTCCATTGGCATCTATGAGTTCAGAATCCGAATAGGCCAGCATTTGATCTCCAATGCTTGCTAGTAATTTTTCTAATTTATGCGGCACCCAAATATCATCTTGATCACTTAGTGCAACATAAGAAGCGTTTGCGAGTAGCATTCCTTTTTCAAAATTTTTAATGTACCCAAGTCTGGTTTCATTTTGAACCACCATTACTTCTGGATGTGCTGCGGCAAATGCATGCACAATATTTATTGTGTCATCTGAAGATGCGTCATCTACAATTATTATTTGAGAGGGCTTATGCGTTTGATGAATTATACTTTCTAATTGCTGAAGCAAATAAGTGGCGCCGTTGTATGTGGCAACTACAACAGCTACTGTGGGTGTATTGTTTTGTACACTACCCATGATTAATACGCTTGTGCAAATTCAAAAATATTAAACTGAGGGTCTTGTGACTGCGCAGTAATCGCTGCTAATAATTTAGTAGCATCTACGTCTTGCATTCTTTTTTGCTGAATTAAACGAAGTGCTTTTTGCGTTAGCAACCAGTTTTTTCTAGTAGGATCATGAAGCTGCCTTTGATGTGTAGCAATAGCTGCAGCGAGTTCATCAATACCCGTTTTTTGAGCGGCGATTGTTTTAATAATAGGAATTTGATACGCAGTATTTGAAAAACTTGGCGCCATCATTTGTTTTAAATGATGCACAAACTGATCTGCTTCCGGGCGGTCACTTTTATTCACCACAAAAACATGTGCGATTTCCATGATGCCAGATTTCATGGTTTGTACTTCATCGCCGGCTTCTGGCACAACCACTACAACAGTAGTATCGGCGAGCCCAGCAATTTCAATTTCACTTTGTCCAACACCAACAGTCTCTACAATAATTTCATCGAAACCTGCAAATGACATAAGCTGTGTGATTTCTAGAATATGCGTATGCAGCCCACCTAGTGCACCTCTACTGGCAAGTGATCTGATATATACATTTGGATGATTGTACCACTCGCTCATTCTGATACGGTCGCCAAGTAGTGCACCTAAATTAAATGGCGATGAAGGGTCTACACAAAGCACGCCTACTTTTTTTCCAGCAGCAACCCAGACAGAAATTAAAGCGTCCACTAGTGTGCTTTTGCCAGCACCCGGAGGTCCGGTTATACCTGTAACAGCACATTTATGAGTAGGTGTAATATGTAATAAATGCTGATAGCCTGCTACTTCATTTTCTACCCAAGAAATACCCCTGGCCAAAGATTTAAAATCTCCAGCTATAATGCCTGCTGCTATTTCCGGTACGTTATTCATTTTCTACTATTGAATGATTTTAAAATTACTAAAATCAAACAGTCTTATGCCCGTTAATTTTTCAATATTATAAAGGATACGGTCTTTGAAAGAAAAATTTTTGCGCGTCGTATCAATATCAATTTTCCAGTTTTGTTTTGAGATGCGGGGATGCATCACCGCTGGATGCGTACCTGAAAATTTTTCGAGCGAATCGTACGCTGTAAAATCCCAGTGCTGATTGTCTTTTAAAATTTCATTGAGCTCTTCATCTGAATGCCAAAGCGCACTAAAGTTTTTTATTTTTTTAGCCATTTGCGCAGGGCTTTTTACCCAACCATAATGGTAAACGCTTGCTGCAATTGGTTTTACATCAATCTTAGTAGTGCCTTTTCTAAAACCTTGCGCATCTTTGTATGCCGTAATTTCTTTTTTATTTCTAATAATGCGCACTTCTTTATTGTACCATTTTCTACTGTCACCTACATAATCGTATGTGCCATAAAAATGTACATAATCAAAAAGAAGTCCTTCAACGCGCGAATCATTTTGATATTGAACACAAGCTTCTTTAATGGCTGCGTGGTATTTTTCATGTACCACTTCATCACCCTGAATATAAAAAGCCCAGGTACTATTTGGATCAATCAGTGCAAAAGCTTTATTGGTTTCTACAGCAAGAACCGCACCGCCTTTTCTCAAATTTGGATCCCATACCGATTCATGAATTTTTATTTTAGGGTCACCAATCGAGCGGATTAAACCCAGGGTATCGTCATCAGATTTCCCAACCAGCACAATCATCTCGTCTACCACGGGTAAAATGGAGGTAATGGCTTCCACAATGGGATAGTCATTCATCACTGCATTTTTAATAATGGTAAAGCCACTTATTTTCATGACTACAAAGTAACCGTGAAAATGCAGGCTATCCAAGTAATTAGTGGGTGAAGCTGCACAAAAGCGTTATTTTTGGGCCAGTATCCACCGATACTTCAATTATGGAAAGAACCCTCTGCTTTGATTTTGGAAACAGCCGGCTTAAATGTGCTGTATTTGAAGGTCGAGACCTGCAACAAATCATTCATTTGGAAAACGACTCGGAAGCGCATATTGCCGAACTTCTCCAAAACCATCACCCAACAAAAATTATATTATCCTCTGTGATCAAGCACCGCGAAGGTCTGGAGGCACAACTCGCGGCAGCGGCCAAATTTCATATGTTGGGCCACGCTAGCAAGCTGCCCATTACCACACCGGTTGGGAAGCCAGAAACCATTGGCGCGGACCGCCTAGCCATTTGTTCGGCGGCTGTAGACCTATTTGGAGGCCAACATAACCTAGCTATAGGCCTAGGAACCTGCATTACATACAATTTCATCAATAAATACCACGAATTTTTAGGGGGAAGCATTTCGCCAGGCATGAACATGCGCTTTAGGGCCATGCACGAGCAAACGGCGCTTTTACCCCTTATTGAGGCCCAAAACCAGTTCCCATTAGTAGGCTACGACACCAAAACCAACCTACTTTCAGGGGTAATTCTAGGAATGGCCAAGGAAATTGATGGAATCATTGAGGCTTATGCCGAAAAATACAGCAACTTTAACGTGCTCTTAACCGGGGGTGATATGCCTTTTTTTGTACCACACTTAAAAAACAGGATATTTGCCGACCCTAACTTAATATTTAAAGGCCTTTATGCGATCAGTGAGTTTAATAATGGGTAGGTTTTTCCTGCCAGTTCTAGTTACCGGATGTTTCTTTTTGAATGCGAAGGCACAAGAAAATTCTCCATTTACAACATCTGCTCTTGGTGATGTTTCACCAGGTAGCCATTCTATTAGTATATAGATGGGAGGCTTTACTGCTGCTTATGCAGATGGTCAAGTAAATAATGTTGGACAGGCCATTAATTTTGGTAACCCTGCTACTTACGGAAACTTTTTTATGGTGTCTTATGACCTGGGTTTAACCATTGATTCTAGAACTTTAAGAAGCGCCAATCCTTCTGATAAATTTACTTCGAATAATTTTTATCCAACCTATGTTGCCTTTGGTGCACCGATCAAAAGCAAAAAGAATTTGGGTTTTGCATTTGGTTTAAGACCTGCTAGTAAAATTAATTATTCGGTAGTAGAACGTACCAGAATTGCCAACGATAGTTTAGGTACTGTGTATGAAGGAAGCGGCGGACTCAATCAACTTTTTGTTGGACTCGGAAAAAGATGGAAAGGTTTTAGCATTGGATTTAATACTGGCTACAATTTTGGTAGAAGAGAAATTTCAACGAAAAAAACATTTTTAAACGACACCGTTTTTTATTACCAATCTAACTCTGCTAGCATTAGTAATTTTGGCGGCGCTTTTTTACACACGGGTTTTCAATATGATTTTTCTATTGCGCAGTCTGTAAACAGCGTAACTAAAGCAACCAACAAATATTGGATTCGATTAGGCGCTACGGCTACACTTAGTCAGCAATTAAATGCTACACAAACCACTACCAGAGAGACTTTTACACAATCACAAACCGGTGACATAACCATTGATAGTATTTATAAAGTTGTTGATTTGCCTGGCACTATAGAAATTCCAGCTACTTACACAGCGGGTATTACATTACACAAAACGGCTAGCAACAATAGAGGTTTATTTGAACTTTGGTCAATTGGTGCAGAATACACAAGCACACAGTGGACCAAGTATAGATACTACAATCAACCAGATAGACTTTCAGACAGTTGGCAGTTTAGAGTGGGTGCGCAAATTTGTCCAGACCCTGTTGCTGGTAGAAGCTATTGGAGCAATGTAAATTACCGAGCTGGATTTTTTGTAGGTGAAGATTATGTAAATCCGGATGGTAATGGTTTAAAACAATTTGGATTTTCGATGGGGATGGGACTTCCTATTAAAAAATGGAACGCATACGACAGACAATTTACGGTACTTAATACAACCGTGCAATTTGGCAAAAGAGGATCTAACGTAAATAATTTTACAGAGAACTATGCTCAATTTACAATTGGATTTAGTTTAAGCGATCTTTGGTTCCAGAAACGCAAATATGATTAATCGTAACGCACATAAAATTATTCATCTAGCAGCCATATGTATTGGCTGCTTTTTTATGGTTGCATGCGAAAATGATGTGAATGCGGTAAAAGAATTGGGTGCTAAAACAACCAGCATCGAAGAAGGTATTCAAATAGAAAGTTATTTAAGCAACGAAGGAAAAATAAGTGCCAAACTAACGGCGCCACTACTACTGCGTTACGGGGGTGACAGCGCCAGAAAAGCCGAATTCCCAAAATCACTACACGTAGATTTTTTTGATGACAGCCTCAAATTAGAGAGTAAACTAGACGCCAAATACGGCAGGTACCTCGAAAATGACCGAAAAGTGTACCTGAGAGACAGCGTTGTGGTGTTTAATTTAAAGGGAGACACCCTTTTTTGCAAAGAACTCTATTGGGATCAGGGTACTGAGCAGTTTTTTACCGACAAAGAAGTGACCCTAGTGCAAACCTACCCTTATAAACAAAAGGGCAAGTATGCCAATGGATTTACTTCCAACCAAAATCTTACAAATATTGTTTTCTTTACGGTGCTTCCTGGTAGCTATGCTGTATTACCAGATAGCGTTTTGTCAAAATAATTAACTGATTAAAAAATAAGGTTATGGAATATAGAAGAATGGGCCGCACGGGCCTACAACTAAGTGCTTTAAGTTTAGGTAGCTGGGTTACTTTTCACAAACAAATTGAAGATAACACCGCAGATACATTAATGGGTATGGCATATGATGCGGGTATCAATTTTTTTGATAACGCAGAAGGGTATGCTTTTGGTGAAAGTGAAAAAATGATGGGCCGTGTGTTACAACAAAAAAAATGGGACCGTACATCTTATACCCTTTCTTCTAAAGTATTTTTTGGATGGAGAACAAACAACAAACCCAATCAAACTGGACTTAGTCGCAAACACATTGTAGAAGCCTGCCACGAGGCTTTGGGGCGTTTACAAACAGATTATTTAGACCTTTATTTTTGTCATAGACCTGATCAAAATGTACCTATCGAAGAAGTAGTTTGGACCATGCACAATTTAATGACGCAGGGTAAAATTTTATATTGGGGAACTTCTCAGTGGAGTGCTGCAGAAATTATGGAAGCACACCGTGTTGCAGATCAGCATCATTTAATTGGACCAACGGTAGAACAACCTCAATACAATATGTTTGAGCGTTTTAAAATGGAACAAGATTATTTACCCGTGTTTAAAAACAAAGGTTTAGGTACCACTATTTGGAGTCCACTGGGTGCTGGTTTTTTAACAGGCAAATACAATGACGGTATACCCGCAGATAGTAGATTATCACTAGAAGGTTTTGACTGGCTTAAAGAACGCTGGGTACAAGAAAATAAAATTGAAAAGGTAAAAAGTTTGACGGCACTTGCCGCAGAACTGGGCATTAGCATGGCAGCACTTGCCATTGCATGGACCCTTGCCAATCCAAATGTAACCACCACTATTTTAGGGGCTACTAAAGCCAGTCAATTAACCGAAAACCTAAAAGCACTGGATGCCCAAAAGCTACTCACAACGGAGGTAATGGCCCGTATTGACGCTATTTTAGGCAATAAGCCTTTTATGGATTTAGCATAATAATCTGTGTATCTTTACGTTTGTCTATAAGACTATGGCAGAGCAACTTTATACGATTATTTGGATTGCAGTATCCCTTATTTTAATTGGCTTTTTTGCCGGTTACGAAATCGCTTTTATTAGCGCTAACAGGCTTAGTATAGAGCTCAAAAAAAAGCGAGGCTTAAGACGTGGAATCATCCTCTCTAATTTTATGGAGAGTCCCGCAAAATTTATAGGCACTTGTTTGATTGGACTTAACATTGTACTTGTTATTTACGGATTACTATTCACTGCATTTTTAAAAAGCATTGCATGGAATCCACTCGAAGTAGAAAACGAATACCTCAAACTTATTATTGATACCATCATCTCTACTTTTGTTGTACTCGTGTTTGGCGAATTTATTCCGAAGGCTATTTTTAAAGCACGCAACGATAAATTAATTGCATTTTTTGCACCCGTTGCTCAGTTTTTTCATTCGTTGTTACAACCCCTTGCAAGTGTTTTTGTTTCTATTGCGCAGTGGATATTAACCTACATATTTAATGTACGCGTAAACAATAAAAACGAAGCTTTTAGCAAAGTAGATCTTGAACATTTTTTCCAACAAACAAAAGATCAGGACGAAGAAAACCAAGAATTAAATACTGAACTTTTTGAAAATGCATTAAGCCTTCCACTCGTGAAAATCAGGCAGTGCTTGGTTCCTAGGACAGAGATAGAGGGTGCATACATTCATACTAGAATCGAGGATTTAAAAAAGCAATTTATAAAAACACAGCTTAGTAAGCTGGTAATATATGATGATAGCGTAGATTCTATTTTAGGTTACGTGCATCAAATTGACCTTTTTAAAAGACCAAGTTCGGTACAAGAAATTTTACATCCAATTATTGCAGTACCAGAAAGCATGTCTGCTACAGACCTTATCAATAAATTTACCAAAGAGCGCAAAAGTATTGCTTGGGTAGTAGATGAGTTTGGAGGTACCGCTGGTATTGTTACGATGGAAGATGTACTAGAAGAAATTTTTGGAGAAATTAGAGACGAATACGACGTAGAAGAATTTGTAGAAAAGCAACTTGCCGAAGACGAATTTATTTTTAGTGGTCGATTAGAATTAGACTACCTCAAAGAAAAATACGAATTGGATTTCCCTGAAAACGAATCCGAAACACTCAGTGGTTATATCATCAACAAGCATGAAGCCATTCCAAAGCAAAAAGCAACCATTATTGTGGATCATTACCAAATTGATGTTTTAACGGTAAGCGACACAAGAATTGAGATGGTAAAACTTAAAATCTTGCGTTAGAAACCCTAACTTTAGCCTCCCAAAAGGTCCCACAAATGGCATTATTTAACAGAAATAGAGGCGAAGAGAAGGCCGAAATGACTTTTATAGACCACCTCGAAGAACTGCGTCAGCATATAATCAGGTCTGTGATTGCTATTTTGGTGATGGCGGCCATTATATTCATATACAGAGACTGGGTATTTGACAATGTGATTACGGGCCCTATCAACCCCGATTTTATTAGCTACCGTTTACTCTGTGATTTTAGCCACTGGGCGCATATGGGTGACGCACTATGCATGCCTCCTGTTACCATTAACATGCAAACAACCACTTTTGGTGGTCAGTTTCTAAGCAGTATTTCGCTAGCGCTTATTGGTGGTATACTTATTGCCTTCCCGTATATTTTTTGGGAGTTCTGGCGCTTTATTAAACCTGCCTTAAAGGACAAAGAATTAAAAAATACCCGCTTTATAATTTTTTGGGTTTCCTTTTTCTTTTTTACCGGCGCTGCATTTGGTTATTTTTTACTCGGGCCTTTTACGTTTAACTTTTTAGGAAGTTTTACACTGGGTACCAAAGGCGTACTTGAAACTAGACCAACGCTCACCGATTATTTAGACAATTTGACCAATCTCATACTTGGCTGCGGCATTGCATTTGAGCTTCCAGTACTGGCATTTATACTCACTAAAATTGGCCTAATAACCCCTACGTACCTACGTAGTATACGTAAATATGCTGCAGTAATTATTTTACTAGCTGCTGCTATTATTACCCCAAGTCCCGATTGGATGAGCCAGCTCATTGTGTTCATTCCCTTGTTTACTCTTTATGAATTAAGTATTTTAGTGTCTGCGAGAGTTACCAAACAAAGAATCAAGGAAGACGAAGAAGAGTGGAGCTAAGGGGCTGTCTTTTAAATTAGTAAAATACTTTAAAATATGAGTTTTGTTTTTGACGCCTCTAAACCTATTGCCATTGGATCAGACCATGCTGGGTTTGAATACAAAGAAGCCATTAAAAAATGGTTGGTGCACAAAGGTTATAAAGTTAAAGATTTTGGTACCCCATCTTTAGATTCTGTAGACTATCCCGACTATGCGCATCCAACTGCAGCGAGCGTAGCGAGCGGTGAAAGTACTTTTGGTATTTTAATTTGTGGTAGCGCTAATGGTGTTGCCATGACTGCCAATAAGCACCAATCTATTAGAGCTGCACTATGCTGGCAAACAGATGTAGCAGCACTTACAAGACAACACAATGACGCCAATGTTATTTGTATCCCTGCAAGATTTGTTGCATTAGCACTTGCCGAACAAATGATTGAAGTGTTTATGGAAACTGCTTTTGAAGGCGGTAGACATGCGGGTCGTGTTGGAAAAATTTCATGTTCTTAATTCAATAAATAAAATCCTCTTATGAAAAAATTGATCTGGATCTTTTTTCCTTTGATGAGCACGCTAGCGATTGCGCAAAAAGCGGAAGACCTCACCAAATTTGGAAAAGTAATTACAGTTAATGGTCTAAAAGACAAACTTACTATTTTAGCGAGCGCCGAAATGGAAGGTCGTGAAACAGCTACCCCTGGACAAAAGCGTGCAGCTGCTTATATCGAAAGTGAATTTAAAAGAATGGGCTTACAGCCAGGTAATGGTGATAGCTACCAACAACTATATCCAGTATACCAAGACGCACTCACTGAAAAGAAATTAGTGGTGAATGGTAAGAACATGGACTGGGATAAAGATTTTAATTTTTCTATGCAAACCATTGCTAGCGGTAATTTTAATTTCAGCAGCGTTGTATTTGCAGGATATGGTATTGTTGATACAGAAAAAGGAATCAACGACTATGCAAACCTAGATGTAAAAGGAAAAGTAGTGGTAG
>JAOASV010000046.1:0-1886 GCA_030158535.1 Sediminibacterium sp. | reverse complement strand
GCGAGATGTGTATAAGAGACAGGTAGTGGTAGTAGTGGAAGGTTCAAGTGCTGGCATGCCAACCATGGGTGCTGGTGGAAGCCGCGCTATGAATGCAAATCCAGCTTCTCCTGCAGCAAAAATGCGTGCAGCTAGTTCAAAAGGTGCAATTGGACTTCTTTTTGTATCTGCCGATTTTCCTAAAAAAATGGCTACGCAAGTTAAGGGTGGTATGTACCTCAAAAAAAATAATGCACCTGGATTTTTAATGGTGAATATTTCTGCAGCTATTGCAAGTTCATTACTAGGTAATGCAACTACTTTAAGTTTAAATGACATTGCTGCTGCCACCAAAGGTGCTTACAATGCAGGCTTACAAATTGTTGCTACCAAAACAACTGAAAATTTAGAGAGCAGCAACGTAATTGGAATCATTCCGGGTACCGATAAAAAAGACGAGTACTTGTATTTAACAGGTCACTACGATCACCTTGGTAAAAGAGGGGATGTAATTTACTATGGTGCCGATGATGATGGTTCTGGAACTGTTGGTGTAATGCAAATGGCAGAAGCTTTTGCAGCTGCTGCCAAAAAAGGAAAATACCCACGCAGAACAGTTGTATTTATGGCTGTAAGTGGTGAGGAAAAAGGCCTCTGGGGTTCTGAATATTACTCTGAGCACCCGCTTTATCCAATGGATAAAACAACTGCCGATTTAAATACAGATATGATTGGTCGCGTAGACACAGAGCGCATGACCGCTGATTCATTAAATTATATTTATGTAATTGGTCATGATAAGTTAAGTTCTGAATTACAAACCATCAATGAGGCTGCTAATAAAAAATCTGCGAACCTAGTACTTGATTATAAGTTTGATGATCCTAATGATAAGAATAGAATTTACTACCGTAGCGATCATTACAACTTTGCTAAAGTAGGTGTACCTATTTTATTCTTTTATGATGGTATGCTTCAAGCAGACTACCACAAACCTACAGATACGGTAGACAAAATCAATTTCGAATTGATGCAAAAAAGAACCTTAATGGTATTCTATACTGCTTGCGAAATTGCAAACAGAGATGAGATGTTAAAGAGAGACATTCCTTTAACAATGCCAGCGAGATAAACTGCAATAAGATATCTGCATAAAAAAGCCCTCTGAAATATCGGAGGGCTTTTTTATTTGAATTATTTTTTGAGCTGCTACTGCCCTAAAATGTAAGCGAAAATAAGTGGCGCTACAATGGTTGCATCACTTTCTACAATAAATTTAGGCGTATGAATATCTAGTTTGCCCCAGGTAATTTTTTCGTTAGGAACCGCTCCAGAGTAAGATCCGTAAGAAGTTGTAGAGTCACTAATTTGACAGAAATAACTCCAAAACGGAACGTCATGCCATTCTAAATCTTGGTACATCATAGGTACTACGCAAATGGGGAAATCCCCTGCGATACCACCACCAATTTGGAAAAAGCCTACACCCTTTCCTGCACTATTTGCACGGTACCACTCGGTAAGCATGATCATATATTCAATACCGTTTTTAACGGTGCTTGCTTTTAATTCATTTTTGATTACATAAGAAGCAAAAATATTTCCGGTGGTGCTATCTTCCCATCCTGGAACAACAATTGGAATATTTTTTTGAGCAGCTGCTACCATCCAACTATTTTTTGGATCAATTTCATAATACTGCTCTAACTCACCACTAAGAATTACTTGGTATAAAAATTCGTGCGGAAAATAACGCTCACCTTTTGCTTCAGCATCTTTCCAGAACTTTACGATGTGTTTTTGTAATCGTCTAAATGCTTCCTCTTCAGGAATACAAGTATCCGTAACACGGTTGTAATGGTTCTCTAATAAATCCCACTCATCCTGTGGTGTTAAATCTCTATAAT
>JAOASV010000045.1 GCA_030158535.1 Sediminibacterium sp. | reverse complement strand
AAGTTACTCCAGATGGAATTTTATTTCAAGCTGTAGCAAGAGATATCAATGGTAACGCCGCAGCAGGAAGAAATGTCTATGCGAAAGTTTCCATTTTAAAAGAAACCGCAACCGGCACTTCTGTTTATGCAGAATCATTCAAAGTTGTTTCTACAGATGACGGGATTTTTACACTTGTGATAGGTAAAGGCACAAGAACTTCTGGTGTTGCTGGATTAACTTCAATTGCATGGAATGACGCATTGTATTTTGTGAATATTAAAATTGCGATTGAACCTTCATTGCCAACACCTGGTTGGACACCAGATGCTGAATACCAAGATATGGGTACGTCTCAGCTTTGGTCTGTTCCTTATGCTTTATTTGCAACAAAGTCCTCCGTAGCGGATTCTGCATTGTCAATTAGTACAATTGTGCCAGGATCAAAAGGTGGAACTGGTGTAAATAATGATGGAAAAACAATCACACTTGCACAAAATTTAAATTTTAAAGGTGTAGGGGATATTACAATAACATCTACTGGTGCGAGCAACATAAGTTTGCCTTTAACTGGGTTACTTGCTAATACTCAATATGTATCGGATCGTATTAAAACAGATACTATTTCACTTTCAAACAGGATTGATGCTTTAGGGGTAAGCGCTGGAACTAGTACTGCATTAAAAGTAAATATTTCAGACACTTCAACAATGCTGACTCCTTATCTAAGAAAATTAGATACTACTGCTATGCTGACTCCATATTTACGTAAATTGGATACAGCAAGTTTATCAAGACGTATTGATATCAAATTAGATTCTGCTCAAATACCTGGGATCATTGCACCTTACCTTGTCACAGTTGCGGGTGTAAAATATGCAGATACTTCTGCGATGTTATTACCTTATGCAATTCGATCTAATACAGAAGCGTCAATTAATACTAAAGTAAATATTGCAGATACCGCTTCTATGCTTTTACCATATGCAATCAGATCTAATACTGTTGCGTCATTGAATGCAGAAAAAGCAAGGGCAGAAGCTGCAGAAGCATTGAAAATTAATATTGCTGATACTTCAGCTATGTTATCTCCTTATGCAATTAAATCAAATACTGAAACTTCAATTAATACTAAAGTAAATATTGCAGATACAGCTTTAATGTTATCAAGCAGATTTGCTAGAGATACTGTCTCACTTTCTAATAGGATTAATGCTGTTAGTGCAAGCACTGGGGGCGACTTGGCGGCAGAAATAACAAGAGCAACTGCTGCAGAGAATTTAAAAGTGAATATAGCTGATACGGCAACTATGTTAAATCCGTATCTATTGTCAATGATTGATAAAGACCTATATAAGATAAGCAATAATCTAGCAGTTGGTAATTTGTCAAATAAACTGAGTACAGATTCTTTAACATTGACTTCTAAAACAAGAAACGACTCAACTGCATTAAGAGATTTAATCAATACCAATACTACAGATATTGCTACTAATTCATCTCAGATATCTAGTAATGCAAATAATATAAGTATCAATGCGACAAATATTGCCGCGAACACAGCAGCAATCAATCAACGTGTTCAGTATAGTGATGTCGCATCTATTGTTGCACCTTATCTTAAAATGGTAGATACTGTATTTTTATCTAACAGAATAGATTTGAAAGCGCCAATTGCTTCTCCAGAGTTTACAGGATTGGTGACTTTTCCTACTCCATTTAAACTTGGAACAACCAATGTTTCATCTACTGGCACTCAATTGAATTATTTATCCAATGCGAATGGTGTGACGGGATCTGGTAATGTGGTTTTAGCAACTGCTCCAGTTTTTATTGCGCCTGATTTGGGTATACCATCGGCTGGTATTGCAACGAATTTAACGGGATTGCCATTGACATCTGGGGTGGTTGGAATTTTGCCAATTGCAAATGGAGGTACTGGATCAAGTATTAAAAACTTTGTGGAACTATCAGGCGATCAAACTATTGGAGGAATTAAAACTTTTAGTAGTAATCTTTTAGTGGGTGGAACATTCAATGCTTCCGCTGCCGCAACGTTTAGCGATAATGTGACCATTAGTGGAGCAGCAACGCTTGGAGGAAATGCGACTATTGCTGGAACTTTAGGCGTTACAGGTGTAGCTAGCTTTGACGCACAACCAATCATGTCAACTTTACTTGCATCAAAACCGGTTTTCACAGACGCAAATAAAGGATTGACATCAGTGGGTGTTTTAGGAATAGACCAGGGTGGAACGGGTGCATCAACGGTTACAAATGCAAAAGTAAATTTAGCGTTAGACCAAGTTGACAACACATCAGATGCCGCTAAGCCATTAAGTACTGCTGCTCAAACAGCTTTAAATTTGAAAGAAGACTTAAGTAATAAAAGTACGAGTATCACAACCGATGCTACATCAAATACAAAATATCCAAGTGTTAAGTCGGTGAAAGATTATGTAGATGGAACAGTTTCTACAGCAACGCCTGATGCAACTACCTTGGTAAAAGGTAAAGTTCAATTAGCAGGTGATTTGGATGGAACTGCTAGTTCTCCGGTGGTAGCGACTGTTGGTGGATCCACTGCTGCTGATATCAATACAGCTACAGTTTTAGCCAACGCTGCAACTGAAAATGCAACCAATAGTACCATTGTCAAAAGAGATGCAAATGGGAATTTTAGTGCAGGTGAAATCACAGCGAATCTATTGGGAACTGCTACGAATGTAACAGGCATTGTCAATGGCATCAATGGTGGAACAGGTGTTGCAAATAATGGTAAGACGATTACCCTAGGAGGCAATATCAATACAGGTGCTGCATTTACAACAACTGGTACAACAGGTTCAAATGCAAGTGCGATTACTTTAAAAACAACTGCTGCTACCAATTTAATTTTACCTACAAGTGGTACGATTGCAACATTAGCAGGTACAGAAAATTTGACTAATAAAACAATCAATGGTCTAGTGCCAAACGCATTGGCTACTGGTTTTAATATTGCTGGAGGAACGATTACAAAAACATTGACTTTAGTGGATGACGCGAGTTTGAGTGGTGCGAATACGGGTGATCAAACAATTAATTTAACGGGTGATTTGACCGGTACGGGGACAGGCACATTTTCTACTACCTTGGCAAATTCTGGTGTAACAGCAGGTACTTATGGTACAGCAACACAAGTGCCTAATTTTATTGTTGATTCAAAAGGTAGAATTACAGGAGTTTCCAATGTAACAATTTCAGGTGTATCATCTATTGGTTCTGAATTAGATGCAGGAAAAATCATTGTAGGGGATGTAGCAAATTTAGCAGCTAAAGTAACAATGGCCGGAGATGTTACAATCAATAATACAGGTGTAACAACAATAGGTACAAATAAAATTACGACAGCTAAAATTTTAAATTCCAATGTCACTTATGATAAAATTCAAAATATAAGTGCGACGAATAAAATATTGGGAAGAGTGACTGCGGGTGCAGGCATTATAGAAGAAATTTCAACCACTGGATCTGGTGATGTTGTAAGAGCAGTGAGCCCTACTTTCACAGGTGCGCCTCAGGTTCCAACCGCAATTGTTAGTTCAAATGATGGTACAATTGCCAATACAGAATATGTTACAAGAGCAATCGGCAATATATCCGCCTCATCTGTATCGGGGATCCTGCCTTCTGCAAATGGAGGTACTGGAGTTGACAATACTGGTAAGACAATTACATTGGGAGGCAACTTAGTGACTACAGGTGCAAATAATATCACCCTTAATTCAACAGCTGCAACGAATATAACATTGCCTACAAGTGGTACTCTAGCTACGGTTGCACAATTAAATGCAATAGCAGG
>JAOASV010000044.1 GCA_030158535.1 Sediminibacterium sp. | reverse complement strand
ATCGAATGGAAAAGTGGCCGCATTTGTACTTCCACAACTTATAAGTCAAGCAGAGCCACTTTCATTTGTGAAAAACGAATACAATGGTGTGGTGATTGAAAGCGGATTTGCAGACAAACAATTCTTTTACGGTAAGGGCGCAGGAAGTTTCCCTACTGCTTCTGCTGTGTTAAGTGATATTTCGGCACTTCGATACAATTACTGTTACGAGTATAAGAAATTATACCAGCAGGCTCCGCACGAATTAACTTCTGACTATTTCTTAAAAGTGTATGTAAGCTTTGACGACATCAAAAATGTTCCAAAAGACAAATTTGAGTGGATTGAAGAATGGCATGCCCAAGAAGACCGCAAATACCTCATTGGGGTACTACACGTTAAGGAACTGATCCAAAGTAATTGGTGGAAGGAAAACAACAACTCCCTGATTTTAACCCCCGACCCTATGATTGACAACCTTGACATTGTTCATCTCAAGAAAAAAAGCCTAGAATTAGCCGGTGTTCTATAGTAAATAGGTGCAACTATAGTAGCTTTGCATGTAAATCAACAAGATGCAATTGCAACTAAATAGAAATGCGACCATTGGTATTGGGCTTTCATTAATTACGGGAACTAGCTTCATCCTTCTGTCTTTTTTGATGGGCAAGGAAAATGCTTTTTTGCTCCTAAACCTAGACCTCGGGCCTGCCTCTGATTTCTTATTTTATATATGGGCCAATGCTGGAGATGGATTTATCTGGATCCCCGCTTTTGCATTAACACTCATGTACAAGAAAAAATTTGTCCCTTTTTTGGTGGCTACTATTGTGTTCTCTACCCTAATTACACAAAGTTCAAAACAGGTATTTTTTAAATCAGAAAATAGACCTACCGCCGTTATTACAAATGCGTCACTAGTACATAAAGTACCTGGCATCGAAATTCATACAACAAATAGTTTTCCGTCAGGACATACTGCAACTGCGTTTTCACTGTTTTTATTTTGCTGCTTTATTAGTACTAAAAAATGGATTGTGCCGGTTGGGTTTGCATATGCACTGCTTGGCGGGTATGCAAGAATCTATGCAGCACAGCACTTTCCAATAGACGTAGGCGCTGGCATTTTAGTAGCCTATTGCAGTATATTAATATCATGGGTCATCCACATCAATTATTTCAATAAGTAATTATGAAAATATTTAAAAATAGTGCCGCTGCTTGCTTTTTGTTGATGCTTTGTTTTAGCAACGCTACACCAGCACAAGACACTACACAACAAATTACACCAGGCAGGTTTAATAGCGCTGCAGCTCAAAAAAAGCCCTACGTCATACTCATTTCAATTGATGGGCTTCGATCTGATTTTGTGGAAAAATTTAATGCAAAATCATTACAAGCCTATGGTAAATCAGGTGTCGTTGCGGATTATATGACATCATCGTTTCCTTCTTTAACCTTCCCCAACCATTATAGCATTGTAACAGGCCTTTATCCTGCACACCACGGTCTTGTAGACAATACTTTTTTTGATGAAAAAGCAAATGCTACATATACCATGTCCAATAAAAAAATGGTAGCTGATCCATATTGGTATGGAGGAACACCACTATGGGTACTTGCAGAAAAACAACAAATGATTACGGCAAGTTTTTACTGGGTAGCTTCTGAAGCGCCCATTGCAAATACAAAGCCTACCTACTTTTACAATTACAACGATAAAATAAAAATAGAAACAAGGATTGCGCAAGTTAAATCTTGGCTAAGCTTACCAGAAAAAACCAGGCCACACCTGATTACTTTTTACATGCCTGATGTAGACGATGCAGCGCACAATTACGGACCCGATAGCAAACAAGCAGAAGCCGCTGTACAATACATTGACAATGTGATTAGGCAAATGAATGAAGCCGTTAGTAGTTTAAACCTTCCTGTTAATTTTATTTTGGTTTCGGATCATGGTATGGCCCTTGTTAATAGCCAAACGCCAATGCGACTTCCAAAAGCAGTGGATCCTGCAAAATTTTATATCCCTTCTGGAAGTGCACTATTGCAGGTGTATGCAAAAGATAGTTTGGCCGTTTTGCCAACCTACAACGAACTTTTAAAAGAAGCCAATGGCTACGATGTTTACCTCAAAGAAAATACCCCAAAAGATTTTCATTACAATAAATCGGACGACCGCTTTAACCGTATCGGTGATATTATTTTAGTAGCCAAGCTGCCTTACACTTTTAGTTTAAGTGGCAGACCTAGCAGTCCGGGCAAACATGGTTACGACCCAAGGCTTTCAGAAATGAGGGCTAGCTTTTTAGCATGGGGCCCCGCTTTTAAATCCGGTAAAAAAATTAAAGGATTTGAAAACGTTCATGTGTACCCACTTGTAGCAAAAATTTTAGGGCTACAATTTGACGATAAATCTACAGACGGAAAATTAAGTGTACTCAAACACACACTAAAATAATTCGTTAATCCTTCCAACGCCAGTCGCCTGCAATTTGAAGAGGTAGCTTTAGATTGTTTTTCAATAAAAACAATCTAGTCTCGTCATCATTTAAATGCTTGGCCTCAATAGTGGGTGCATCAGCAACAGCAAACACTAAAATTGTATTGAAACGAACGGTATTTTTCATCCCTTTTTCATCAACAAGTTTAAAGCCATCGCAATCAGCGTGGTAACAAGGGCCTGCATTATTAGGAAGCTTTCCACCCGCAGCTCCACCTGTTGGAATGCCCTGCAGCATAAACGGTTGGTGATCGCTATGTAGCCCTGCACCTGCACTAAATGTATTTTTAAAGCTTGTATCTATACTTTGTACAATCGAACCAATTGATTTAAATAAGTTTTCTGACACATCTGTAGAACTTGAATAGCCTGTTGGATCGTTGGTCATGTCGTAATTGAACATGTACCTAATTTCATCAATTGACTTATCTTTTATTGCAGCATCCACATATGCTTTAGATCCTAATAAACCTTCTTCCTCACCCATAAACATGACAAACTCTACAGTACGTGAAGGCCTTAAATTAAGTGCTGCAAATGTACGCGCCATATCAAGCACCGAAAAAGAGCCAATACCATTGTCAATGGCACCTGTTGCTAAATCCCAAGAATCTAAGTGTCCGCCTACTACAATTTTTTCTTTTGGAAGTTCACTTCCCTTGATAGTCACAACCACGTTGCGCGCTTTAATGATACCCGAAAAATTAGTCATGCTTATGCTTGCAAACTGCTTTTCATTTAATAGCGCCTCTTTATATGCAAGTCCATCTTCTTTGCTTATACATACCGCAGGAATAGGAATTAATTTACCAGTAACAGACGCAGTTCCAGTTAATAAAATACCACCTGCTGCTGTATTAATTACGATAATACCTTTAGCGCCAAATTTGGTAGCGATAGCCGTTTTTTCTGAGCGGTGTAAGCTTGGTGTACCAGGTTTTGATCCAGGTAAAACGCCTAAATAAACGAGTGCAATTTTACCTTCTACTTTTGAAGGATCTTTTGCATAATCTTCTTCTAAACCATTACCCATATCCACCACTTCGAGTGTTACATCTGCAGCTACTGGCGAATGTGCCAAGGATACCGATTTTACAGGTTGTAAATTAGTAACACTATTTCCCATCTTCACTGTCAAACTCCCTCTACTCCAGCTTTCTACTTCAAAAGGTTGATACTTTACATTTTTAAACCCATAAGACTTTAATAAATTATACGCATAGGTTTCCGCTTTGCTCCCATTAACAGATCCTGTTAAACGGTGACCGATTGTTTCGGTGGCGTATTTAAGTGTTGCATATGCTTTAGAGTTTTGCTGCACTTCGGCGTTGATGCTTGCAAAAGCTTCATACCACTCTGGCTTACTATACTTTTGAGCACTGGCAGTATG
>JAOASV010000043.1 GCA_030158535.1 Sediminibacterium sp. | reverse complement strand
TAAACACATGCCATGCATATGAAACGATTGTTTGATTGCCTCGATCATCAGCTAGCAAATTTTCCTAAACAGGACATGCTTGCTGCCAAAGAAAAAGGTATTTGGAAAACATATAGTACAGAAGATGTAGCAAGTACTGTAGACGCTCTAAGCGCCGGATTATTATCGCTAGGTGTAAGTGGTCATAACTTTACCCCTGAGTCCAGTGACAAAATTGCTATCATGAGTAGCAATAGGCCTGAGTGGGTTTTTACAGACCTTGCTTGCCAACAAATTGGCGCTATTTTAGTGCCCTTATATCCCACAACCAATCCTATCGAAGTAGAATTTATTTTAAATGATGCAGCGGTTGGGTATGTTTTTGTTAGTAACCTCGAGTTGTATGAAAAAGTAAAATCAGTTGCTTCAAAAGTGCCTTCTATTAAAGGCATTTTTACATTTGATGCTATAGAAGGTGCGGTGCACTGGACTTCACTTACAAATGCAGCAACACCGGCCCTGCTAGATCAAGTAGCAAGTATTAAAAAAACAATTCCGGTTACTCAGTTAGCAACTATCATTTATACATCCGGAACAACGGGTGTTCCTAAAGGTGTGATGCTGAGTCATCAAAATATTTATAGCAATGTGATGTTTTCAAAAGAAAGTTTTCCTTTTGAAGACGCGCCTGCATCTAAAGTGCTTAGCTTTTTACCGCTCAATCACATTTTTGAAAAAATGGTTACGTACATTTATTTGTACAGTGGCATTTCAATTTATTACGCCGAAAGCCTTGATACCATTGGTGATAATCTAAAAGAAATTAAACCAGATGGCTTTACAACGGTGCCGCGCCTACTGGAAAAAGTATTTGAAAAAATAATGGCCAAGGGCGCCGAGCAAACAGGTATCAAGAAAAAATTATTTTTTTGGGCAGTGGCGCTTGGTGAAAAATATGACAACATTCAAAGTGGTGGATTTTGGTATAACCTGCAATTAGCGATTGCCAATAAACTCATTTTTACAAAATGGCGTGAGGCGCTTGGTGGTAACGTTTCTTTTATTGTTACGGGTGGTGCTGCTTGTCAAGTAAAACTGCTCCGCATTTTTAATGCCGCTAAAATTCCTGTGTTTGAAGGTTATGGTCCTACCGAAAATAGTCCAGTAATTAGTGTGAACCGAAAAGCCAAAGGCGGAACAAAGTTTGGAACTGTAGGTCCTGTAATTAATGGCATACAAGTAAAAATTGAATCAGATGGTGAAATATGTGTAGCAGGCGAAAGTGTGATGGTTGGTTATTATAAGCGTCCGGATTTAACGGCAGAAGCAGTGATTGATGGTTGGTTACATACAGGTGATATTGGTGTTTTTGAAAACGATATTTTCTTAAAAATTACCGACCGTAAAAAAGAACTCTTTAAAACAAGTGGTGGCAAATACGTAGCACCACAGCCTATCGAAAATAAGTGCAAAGAAAGTCCATTTATTGAGCAGTTTATGGTAGTAGGTGCCGATCGTAAATTTGTTGGCGCCCTTATTGTTCCTTCTTTTGCAACACTTCAACACTGGATGGAAGAACAGGGCATTGCGTTTACAACAAATGCTGCTGCTGTGGCAAATCCAAAAGTGATAGCATTATTTGATGGCATTATTGCTCAGTACAATACCTTTTTTAACCACGTAGAGCAAGTTAAAAAGTTTGCGCTATTAGATAAAGAGTGGACGGTAGAGTCTGGCGAGATGACGCCTAAGCTAAGCCTGAAGCGAAAAGTGGTGATGGAAAATTGTAAAGCAGCTATTGAAAGTATTTATGCCGAATAATCCGGTATGCCTTCAATAACTGCTTTAGTTTTTAATGAATATTATTCTACCCCTGGTTGTTTTAACTGCCAGTTTGTTTTTTTCTTTTCTACGTCAACCATGTTTTTCACGTCGCGTAGTAATTTTTTGGCGTCATAAACAATACCGTCTTTTACCGTGTATTGTACGCCACCAATTCTTGTAATTTTATTATCAGGTGTTAAATGCACCGCACCCGTGCCGTATAGTACTTGTAAATTTTTGAGAGGGTTGGCATTTACAATTACAATGTCTGCAAGTTTGCCAACTTCTACACTTCCTAAATCTTTTTCCTGACCTAGAGCTTGTGCGCCATATAAAGTAGCAGATCTGATAACTTCTAAAGGATGAAATCCTGCTTCACGAAGTAGTTCTAATTCTCTAATATACCCAAAGCCATAGGTTTCATAAATAAATCCATTATCAGATCCGGCTGTTACACGACCCCCTCTGTTTTTATATTCATTTACAAAAGTCATCCATAGTCTGTAATTGTTTTTCCATTCTACTTCCTGCTCGGTACCCCAGTTAACCCAGTATGAACCGTGCGATTGAAATGAAGGTTCATAAAATTTCCAAAGCGATGGTAATGTGTAGTTTTCGTGCCACTCAGCTCTACGCGCGCGGTGTAAATCTCTATTGGCGTCGTAAATATTAAAGGTTGGATCTAATGTAAAATCTACAGCGAGTAAATCATTCATCACTTTATTCCAGTGTGGTGTATACGGCGCTGCTGCTTGCTTCCATAATTTTCCGGCTTCTTCAAAACGGTGTTCTTCGTTGTTGTAATTGTAATCTGCTGGGAAGTTTTGGATGGTTTTATCTTCAAACAGTGCTTCTGGTAATCCATACCAGTGTTCCATACTGGTCATGCCCGCTTTTGCAGAGTTAACAACGTTCCATCTAGCTACGTCTACTTGTGCGTGGTGACATGTAGAGCGGAGGCCTAATGCTTTATTTTCTCTGATAGCAGCGTCCATCACTTCTGGAGGTGCGCCAAAAAATTTAATTCCATCGGCGCCATTTTTAGCATTTTCTCTTACCCATGTTTTCGCTTCTTCTGCATTCGTGATTGGCGTTTTGCTTCCTTGACCAAAAGCAGTGTATGCAAATATGCGAGGTGCTGTAATGGTGTTCTCTAAAGATTTTGCTTTATGATCTAATACCCATGAAAGGCCATTGCCTGCCGATGGGTCTCTAATGGTAGTGATACCATGCGCCATCCATAATTTAAAAACATACTCTGCTGGTGTACCTTGTTCTTTTCCACCAATATGACCATGCATATCAATCAGGCCTGGCATGGCATACATGCCTTCGCAATTGATTTCTTTGCCACCTTCTTTTAATGCAGGTCTGCGCGCAGCATTGATAGGTAAGCTTGGACTACCTACGTTTTGAATTTTTATAATTCTATTTTTTTCAATTACAATATCTACTGGACCAAAGGGCGGTGCGCCGGTACCATTGATAAGTGTTACACCTCTTATAATAAGTTGTGTGTAAGGACCGTCGCCTTCTTTAACAAGTGGCGCTTTGGTAATTTGGGCACCCGCTACAAAACATAGTTGTAGAACTAGGATGCTGCTCAATAATTTTTTAAGCATAATTTATTCTTTAATGGATCTAAGGTATTTATCTCTGATGATATCTTGCACTTCTTTTCCTTCTATTTTGCTTTCAAGCCATGAAATAACGTCGAGGTACATAAAGGCGCGAGAAGCTAATTTGTCTTTTTCTACTTCTTTAAGGTTTTCCAAGAGTTTAATAAAAGCAGGCTTAAGTGCATTTGGCTGTAATCTAAACGAGCGTTTTAAGAAACTAAAAATTTCTGCTTCGGCTAGTCCTAAATTTTCCATTTTTGCCATAAACCTGGTTACTGATTTTAGCAAGTATTCTAAAATCTCAAAGTTGCCAAGTTCGTAATGTGCAATAAGGTGTAATAGTCTGGCATAGCAGCGCAAATCTGTTCTTAAATCACCTTTTAAATCAATGACTTTATTTAAATAGTCGATACTCATGCTGTAATTACCTGCACCAAAATATAAAGAGGCAAATTTGTAATAGAAAACGAGTACGCGGTGCCTATCTAAATAGAGTTCGTACTCCGTTAGTTTTTCTTCTATTAAAGGAATCTCTGCAATACCTGCTTCAAAAGTACCTTCCATAAAATGGCGGTTAATTTTTGAAAGATTCAGGTATACAAATGTTTGAATTTTATTGTTTTGATTTTCTAAAACCGTAGGCGTTTGCGTAAAGGCTTCAAACCTACAAATGGTATCATTAAACTTTGTATAGTTACGTAAATCAAAATGGGCACTCATTAAATTGTGCATGCCTTTGATATAATGCGCCGTTTCATTTTCAATCATTTTAGGTTCTGTCTCAAATAAATCCACCCATTTTTGACAGTATCTATAATAGAGTAAAAAGTCTTGTAAAATAAAGGCATACCAACAGTAACACTGGTATTTGTAGAGCTTTTCATAAAAGCCTTCACAGTCTTTAGATGCTTCTATGATTGCTGGATTGAATAAAATTTCTACGGCCGCTTTGTCATTGTCATTGCGGGCGTGTCCATTTTTTATATACCAGCTATATAGTTGTAATGAAATGTTTGATAATTTTCCAATACTGGCTAATTTCAAATTTACATCCTCCACTTCGCTAGTTAATAAATCGGCTCTGTCCTGCATACTTCTTGTAATGTGCAGTGCTTCAATTTTCTTTTCTAAAAAAAGAATTTGTAAAATATAAGTGACTTGGTTGTTTGCTTTTGCATGCTCTTTAGCCTTGTCAAGAATTTTCAAACTCTGTAAATAAAGTCCCTTATTATATAGTACACGCGCAAAATCTAGTTGTTCATGCAATTGTAAATCTATGTTACTGTCTTTTTTAAGATCTCGTAAACTAGCCAGCACTTCTTGGTAAAGCCTAGCTTTTAGGTTCGAAAGCTGGCTTTTTTGGATGAAATCGTTTTTTTGGAGCAGGACTTCTTCGTCGTATTGAGCCATTTTGTCGAGGGCATCAAAGAGCTGCACCACTTTAAGGTTTCCATTAGCCGCATCGGTTTTCATAAACAGCTTAAAATGACGCTTTTCGGCGCGTTCTAATGACTGGATCAGCTGAAATAAGGTATCGGTACTCCTGTTGGGCATGGTAATTAGGTGTCCATTAAGTAATTGATTATCAATTACTTAATATCATTTATAGCTTCTTATACAGTGTAAAATAAGCCCAATTTTGCACTTTTTGGCCATTTAAGTAATGGTAAATTCGGAAAAAGTCTTTTCATGGCTGAACAAGTATACATATTTGATACCACCCTTCGAGACGGGGAGCAAGTGCCTGGTTGTAAGCTAAATACCAAAGAAAAAGTAGGTTTAGCGCTCAAGTTGGAGGCCCTAGGGGTTGATATTATAGAGGCAGGATTCCCCATTTCTAGCCCCGGCGATTTTGAGTCGGTGTCTGAAATTGCAAAGCTGGTAAAAAATGCAGCCGTTTGTGGTTTAACACGTGCGGTTCAAAAGGATATTGAAGTGGCTGGCGAAGCCTTAAAGCATGCCAAGCGTTCACGCATACATACTGGTATTGGCACTTCTGATTTTCATATCAAAGCCAAATTTAATGCCACCCGTGAAGAAATTATTGCAAGAGCAACGCAGGCTGTTAAGTGGGCGCGCAATTTTACAGACGATATAGAATTTTTTGCAGAAGATGCAGGCCGAACCGATAATGAATATTTAGCGCGCGTAGTGGAAGCTGTTATTGCAGCTGGTGCTACAGTGGTAAATATTCCGGACACAACGGGTTATTGCCTACCACATCAGTACGGCGAAAAAATGGCTTTTTTAAGAAACAACGTTTCAAATATTGACAAAGCAGTTTTGTCTTGTCATTGCCATAACGATTTAGGACTTGCAACAGCGAATTCTATTGCAGGTGTTATTGGTGGTGCAAGACAAATTGAGTGCACCATCAACGGACTTGGTGAACGTGCTGGTAACACTGCACTTGAAGAGGTTGTGATGATTTTAAAACAACACGCTTCATTAGGTTTTTATACAAATGTAAATGCGACGATGCTCAATCCAATTAGTCGTGAAGTGTCTGATATCATGCGTATGGGCGTGCAACCCAATAAAGCTATTGTGGGTGCCAATGCATTTTCACATTCGTCAGGTATTCACCAAGATGGATTTTTAAAGAGTGCCGAAACCTATGAGATAATTAATCCAGAAGCCGTTGGCGCCGAAGGAAGTAAAATTGTACTTACAGCAAGAAGTGGAAGAAGTGCACTAGCGTACCGCTTTCAAAAATTAGGTTTTCAATTTGATAGAAACGATATCGATATTTTATATCCTTCTTTTTTACAAGTAGCTGATACAAAAAAAGAAGTGATGGAAGAAGATTTGCAAGCACTAGCAACCGCGCACACAGCAGCGCTTGTACATTAATTGAAAGAAAAGAAACCTGTTATGGGAAAAACATTATTTGAAAAAATTTGGGATACGCATATTGTACAGGAAGTTACAGATGGTCCGTCAGTACTGTATATCGATAAACATTTTATCCATGAAGTAACTAGCCCACAAGCTTTTAAAGGTATTGAGGACAGAGGTATTTCAATTTTTAGACCGGCTCAAGTTGTGGCAACTGCTGATCACAATGTGCCTACTCTTAATCAGCACTTGCCAATTACGGATGCACTATCTCGATTTCAAGTTGATACTTTAATTGAAAATTGTAAAAAACATGGCATCGAATTATATGGTCTTGGACATGAGCATCAGGGTATCGTGCACGTGATAGGTCCCGAACTTGGTATTACCCAACCGGGCATGACCATTGTTTGTGGCGATAGTCATACGTCTACACATGGTGCATTTGGAACCATCGCATTTGGTATTGGTACTTCAGAAGTTGAAATGGTTTTTGCATCGCAGTGTTTGCTGCAAACAAAGCCCAAACTGATGCGCATCAATATCGAAGGCGCACTTGGTAAAGGCGTGGTTTCAAAAGATATTATTTTATACATCATTGCAAAAATTAGTGCAAGTGGTGCCACCGGTTATTTTGTAGAATATGCAGGATCAGTGGTTCGTGCACTTTCGATGGAAGCGCGCATGACCATTTGTAATATGAGTATCGAAATGGGCGCAAGGGGTGGACTCATTGCACCTGATCAAACTACCTTTGATTATATAAAGGGAAGGACCTTTGCACCTGCTGGCGCAGCATGGGATACAGCGCTTGCATACTGGCAAACTTTATATTCAGATGCAGATGCAGCTTTTGATGTGGAGCTTACCATTGATGCCGCAGCTATTGAACCCATGATTACCTATGGCACCAACCCAGGACTGGGTATTGGCATCACAAAAAATGTTCCTACTGCTGCTGATATGCAGGATGATGGTGAACAAAAAAACCTAGAGAAAGCACTACAATATATGGGTCTTACGGCTGGTCAATCATTAATGGGCATGCCGGTACAACATGTGTTTATTGGTAGCTGCACCAATTCAAGAATTGAAGATTTACGACTGGTGGCTTCACTTGTAAAAGGAAAAACAAAACATCCAAACGTACAAGTAATGATTGTGCCAGGCTCTCAAAAAGTGGCCAAGCAAGTGGTACAAGAAGGGCTCGATATTATTTTTAAAGAAGCGGGTTTTGAAATTAGACAAGCTGGCTGTAGTGCTTGTTTAGGTATGAACGAAGACAAAGTGCCAGCAGGCGAATATTGTGTGAGTACGAGTAATAGAAATTTTGAAGGCCGACAAGGTGCTGGCGCACGTACATTATTAGCAAGCCCATTAACAGCTGCAGCATCGGCGGTTACAGGCGTTATCACCGATGTAAGAACCCTACTTTAAGCAATTAACAATGAACAAGATTAATACAATACATAGCCGATTTGTACCCTTACAAGAAGAAAACGTGGACACGGATCAAATTATTCCGGCACGTTTTTTAAAGGCAACTACTAGAGAAGGATTTGGTAAAAATTTATTTAGAGATTGGCGCTATCATAACGATAACGAATTAGAACCAAAGCAAGATTTCATTTTAAATGATGCAAGTTATAATGGACAAATTTTAGTGGCTGGAAAAAACTTTGGTTGTGGGTCGTCACGTGAGCACGCTGCATGGGCCATTAAAGACTATGGCTTTTTAGTTGTAGTGTCCAGTTTTTTTGCAGACATTTTTAAAAACAATGCACTCAACAACGGTCTTTTACCTATCACAGTATCAGAAGCTTTTTTAGCGTCCATTTTTGCATTGGATAAAGAAGCTACTCTATCGGTTTGTTTAGAAAAACAAACTATTACCATTGATGCCACAGGTGCGGTTGAAACATTTGACATCAATGCCTATAAAAAAACCTGTTTATTAAATGGCTACGACGATATTGATTATCTAATCAGCAACAAAGCGGCCATAGAAAATTTTGAAAAAAATAGAGCGTAAGCAAATTATAATTAGAACCCTGGTGTGTTATGAATAAAAAAATTGCTGTTATACCCGGAGATGGGATTGGACCAGAAGTAACTGCGCAAAGTATTAAAGTGCTCAATGCCATTGGTCAAAGATTTGGTCATGTGTTTAGTTACGAATATGCTTTAATGGGTGCAGATGCGATTGATAAAACAGGAAGTCCTTTGCCGGATGAAACCGTTGCTACTTGCCTCGCTTCCGATGCTGTTTTGTTTGGTGCTATTGGCCATCCAAAATATGACAATGATCCTTCTGCAAAAGTTAGACCAGAGCAAGGGCTTTTAAAACTTCGTAAAGATTTACAACTCTTTGCAAATATACGTCCTATTGATACCTATAAAGCACTTGGGCATATGTCACCCCTAAAAGCGAAGCAATTAGAAGGTATTGATTTTGTCATTTTTAGAGAGCTCACGGGCGGTATTTATTTTGGCAAAAAAGAACTTGCTGCTGATGGACAATCTGCAAGTGATTTATGTACATACTCGGTAGCTGAAATTGAAAGAATTGCACACCTCGCTTTTAAGTACGCCCAAAACAGAAGAAAAAAATTAACCCTGGTAGATAAAGCCAATGTATTAGAAACCTCTAGACTATGGCGCAAAGTAATTCAGGGTATGAGTGCCTCTTATCCGGATGTTACTGTGGACTATATGTTTGTGGACAATGCTGCGATGCAAATTATTTTGTATCCCGCACAGTTTGACGTGATCCTTACCGAAAATTTATTTGGTGATATTATTAGCGATGAAGCAAGTGTATTAAGTGGATCGTTAGGGTTATTACCTTCTGCATCTGTTGGTAATCAGGTGGCACTTTTTGAGCCAATCCATGGTTCTTATCCGCAAGCGGCAGGAAAAGATATAGCGAACCCACTTGGTTCTATTTTATCTGCTGCCATGCTTCTCGATCATTTAGGTATGCAAGAAGAAGCAGTAGTTGTAAGAAAAGCGGTAGACTGGACACTTACCAATGGTTTTGTTTCTAAAGATATTGATCCGATCAATAATTATGCAACAACAGCTATTGGTGAAATCATCAGTGATTTTATTGAGAAAAAAAGAGACACCGAAAAAAATAATAATGATGGTGAAAATAAATCAACCATTATTTAATCAAGCGCAAATAAAAAATTATGGCTTCCTACTATAACGAAAATACGGTCCTCTTTTTAAACGGTGAATTTGTAAAAGCGGCGGATGCAAAAATGGATTTGTATAGTCAGTCACTTCATTATGGCTATTCTGTATTTGAAGGCATTCGTTCTTATAAAACAGAGGATGGCACTACAAAAATATTTAAGGCAAAAGAGCATTTTGACCGTTTTAAAGCCTCTGCAGAAGCTATTAACCTTCCTTATACCTACAACACAGAAAGTTTAATTGAGAGCACAAATAAACTACTTGCATTAAACAATTTAGGCGATGCATATATAAGACCGGTGGTGTATGCGCCAGCAAATATGTCGTTTACGCAAAACACAGAATCGTTTGTATTTATTCAGGCCTGGGAAATGGGTCCTTTTTTAGGAGACAAAAGAATTCGTGTGATGACTTCTTCATTCCAGCGCCCCAATCCAAAAGGATTTAAAATTCATGCAAAAGCAGCAGGTCATTATGTAAACTCTATTATGGCAAGTCAGGAAGCTAAAGCGGCCGGATATGATGAGGCGCTGCTTTTAGACATGCACGATCATGTAGCAGAAGCGCCAGGTGCCAATGTGTTTTTTGAAAAAGATGGCACGCTGTATACCCCAAGTTTAGGGAACATTTTACCAGGAATTACACGCGCAACAGTTATTGAACTATGCGCTGCACATAATATCCCAGTAGTAGAAACTAGTTTTGGTATTGATGCTATCAAAGGAGCCGATGCTGCATTTTTTTGTGGTACAGCAGCAGAAGTGATAGGTCTCGAATCGATAGACGATGTGCCATTTACAAAAAACTGGGACGACACTGCAAGTAAAAAAATTCAATCTGCGTATCAAAAATTAGTACGCACAAATTAAAATTAATGGCAAACGAATTAAATAAGTATAGTAAAACACTTACCCAAGACACAACGCAACCTGCTGCGCAGGCCATGTATTATGGTATTGGTTTAACAGATGCCGATTTAGCAAAACCGCAAGTAGGTATTGCAAGCATGGGTTACGATGGCAATACTTGTAACATGCACTTAAATGATTTAGCAGCGGTTGTAAAAAAAGGAGTGTGGGATGCACAAATGGTTGGCCTTGTATTTAATACCATTGGCGTGAGTGATGGTATGAGTAATGGAACACCTGGTATGCGTTATTCTTTAGTGAGTAGAGACGTTATTGCAGATTCTATTGAAGCCATTTGTGGTGCACAATATTATGATGGTATCATTGCGATTCCGGGTTGTGATAAAAATATGCCAGGAAGTTTAATTGCCATGGGCCGATTAAATAGACCTTCCATTATGGTGTATGGTGGAACCATTGCACCGGGGCATTATAAAGGTCAAGATTTAAATATTGTTTCTGCATTTGAAGCACTCGGTCAAAAATTAGCCGGCGAATTAGAAGAAGCAGATTTTAAAGGAATTATACAGCACGCTTGTCCGGGCGCAGGAGCATGTGGTGGTATGTATACTGCCAATACCATGGCATCTGCCATTGAAGCACTGGGCATGAGTCTTCCTTATTCTTCTTCTAACCCAGCGTTAAGTCCCGAAAAAAAGAAGGAATGCGTAGACGCTGGTAAAGCAATATATCATTTGCTCGAAAAAGATATCAAGCCTTCTGATATCATGACGCGTAAAGCATTTGAAAATGCTATAACGATAATTATGGTGCTAGGCGGTAGTACCAACGCTGTCTTGCACATGATTTCAATGGCAAAAAGTGTAGGTGTAAAAGTAACGCAAGATGATTTTCAAACCATTAGCGATAAGGTACCGGTACTTGCCGATTTTAAACCGAGTGGCAAATATTTGATGCAAGATTTACATCAGTATGGTGGCGTACCTGCTGTTATGAAATATTTATTAAAAGAAGGGCTACTGCATGGTGATTGTTTAACCGTAACCGGAAAAACAATGGCAGAAAATTTAGCTGCTGTTCCTGATTTAGATTTCGATCAACAAAAAATTATAAAACCACTTTCCCATCCTATTAAACCAACGGGACACCTGCAAATTTTATACGGCAATTTAGCTACCGGTGGTTCTGTAGCAAAAATTAGTGGTAAAGAAGGCGAGCTCTTTGAAGGGCCAGCGCGTGTATTTGATGGTGAAGAGGAGCTCATTGCAGGTATTCATTCGGGACGCATTAAAGCAGGAGACGTTGTGGTGATTAGACAAGTAGGCCCTAGAGGTGCACCGGGTATGCCTGAAATGCTAAAGCCTACCTCTGCGATTATTGGTGCGGGACTTGGAAAATCAGTAGCGCTTATTACCGATGGAAGATTTAGTGGTGGTACACATGGTTTTGTGGTAGGACATATTACGCCAGAAGCTTTTGTGGGTGGATTAATTGCACTTGTAGAAGACAATGACGTAATTGAATTAAATGTTGCCACTAAAAAAATGACATTAAAAGTAGATGATGAAACCATTGCAGCGCGCCGCGCAAAATGGGTAGCACCTAAATTAAATGTAACAAAGGGTTTGTTGTTTAAATATGCGCAGTGTGTAAAAGACGCTTCGCAGGGTTGTGTAACAGATGAACTATAAATACTAAAATGATGCAAGCAGAACTAACAAAACCATCTTTAGCTACACCTGAACATCCGGTAGAAATATCAGGATCGCAGGCGGTACTCGAAGCATTTATTGCAGAAGGGGTGGATACTATTTTTGGTTATCCTGGTGGTGCTATTATGCCTATTTATGATGCACTCTATGATTACCACGACAGGCTCAAACATATTTTAGTGCGTCATGAGCAAGGAGGTATTCATGCTGGTCAGGGCTATGCGAGAAGTAGTGGCAGAACGGGTGTTGTATTTGCTACATCGGGGCCTGGTGCTACTAATTTAGTGACTGGACTTGCAGATGCACTCATTGATAGTACACCACTTGTTTGTATTACGGGTCAAGTGTTTGCGCATTTATTAGGTACGGATGCTTTTCAAGAAACGGACATCATCAATATCACAACGCCTGTTACCAAATGGAATTATCAAGTAACAGACGCTACTGAAATTCCACAAGTATTAGCCAAAGCATTTTTTATTGCAAGCACCGGTAGACCTGGTCCTGTACTTATTGATATTGCAAAAAATGCGCAGCTACAAAAGTTTAGTTATACAGGCTACACAAAATGCGATCATATTCGTAGTTATAGACCGAAGCCCATTGTTCGAAAATCTTATATCAAAGAGGCGGCTGCGCTAATCAATGAAGCCAAAAAACCATTTGTCATTTTTGGACAAGGGGTTATTTTAGGAAGAGCCGAAGAAGAATTTAAAGCCTTTATTGAAAAAGCGGGATTACCTGCAGCATGGACTATTTTAGGCCTTAGTGCACTACCTACAAGTCATCCTCAAAATGTGGGTATGCTTGGGATGCACGGAAATTACGGTCCCAATGTATTAACCAACGAGTGTGATGTGTTAATTGCAGTGGGCATGCGTTTTGATGACCGCGTTACCGGAAGACTTGATAAATACGCAAAGCAAGCAAAACTCATTCACCTCGATATTGACCCTGCCGAAATTGACAAGAATGTAAAATCTACAGTACCTGTTTGGGGCGATTGTAAAGAAACACTTCCATTATTAACAGCGCTGGTTCATGAAAAAAAGCATACCGATTGGTTGAATACTTTTCATTCATATACAAAGCAAGAGCACGATATTGTCATTGATCAAGAACTACATCCTGCCAGTGGTGAAATAACCATGGGTGAAGTAGTAGAAGCACTTAATGAACTTACAAACGGTGACGCCATTATTGTAACAGATGTTGGACAACATCAGATGGTTGCATGTAGGTATGCAAAATTTAATGAATCAAAAAGCAATATCACGTCTGGAGGCCTTGGTACCATGGGCTTTGCACTTCCTGCGGCTATTGGCGCCAAGTTTGGAGCGCCGCATCGCGAAGTAGTGGCCATCATTGGTGATGGTGGATTTCAGATGACACTGCAAGAACTAGGTACTATCATGCAAGCACAGGTGTCCGTTAAAATGCTCATTTTAAACAACCGTTTTTTAGGAATGGTGCGTCAGTGGCAACAACTCTTTCATGACAAACGCTATTCTTTTGTTGATATACAAAGCCCCGACTATGTACAACTCGTAAAAGCATATGGTCTCGAAGGCAACAGTGTGGATGATAGAAAAAATTTGAAAGAAGCACTTCAAAAAATGTTGGACTCAAAAGACTCCTATTTACTAGAAGTGATGGTGGGCAAAGAAGACAATGTATTTCCAATGGTACCACAAGGTTGTAGCGTATCTGAAATCAGGTTAAAATAATAAGTATGAAACAGGAATATACCATTACCGTTTACACAGAAAACCAAGTGGGTTTGTTAAACCGGATCGCCATTATTTTTTCTCGCCGAAAAATTAATATCGAAAGTTTAAATGTGTCTCCTTCCGAAGCAGAAGGGATTCACCGTTTCACCATTGTTATCAATGAATTTGAAGAAGTGGTTCGCAAACTGTGCAGACAAATTGAGCGTCAGGTAGAAGTACTAAAAGCATACTTTAATACGGGCGACGAAATTGTGTGGCAGGAGCTGGCACTCTATAAAGTGCCTACCGACGAAGTAGCAGAAAAATTACAAGTAGAAAGACTACTCCGTGAATTTGGTGCCCGTGCAGTAGTGATACGAAAAGACTATACCATTTTTGAAACTACGGGTCACCGCGAAGAAACGGATAAACTATTGGCCGTATTAGCGCCTTATGGTCTTATCGAATTTGTGCGAAGCGCCCGCGTAGCTATTATTAAAGCAAGCAATGGCTTTCACGAAAAATTAAAAGAATTTGAAGCGGTAGAACCTGCTTCTGAACTAATAGAAAATGAATTTTTAAATAAACAAGCCGAGGTATTCTCGATGTAAATTATTAATAAATAAAAACAGCAATCATGGCAAAATTAAATTTTGGTGGCGTAGAAGAAAACGTTGTAACACGTGAAGAATTTCCATTAGCAAAAGCACAAGAAGTATTAAAAGATGAAGTGGTAGCAGTTATTGGTTATGGTGTTCAGGGCCCAGGTCAGGCGCTTAATCAAAAAGAAAATGGCGTAAACGTTATTGTAGGTCAGCGTAAAAATTCCAAAAGTTGGGATAAGGCAGTAGCTGATGGTTTTGTTCCTGGTCAAACATTATTTGAAATTGAAGAGGCACTTGAGCGCGGAACCATTATCTGTTATTTATTAAGTGACGCTGCGCAAATTGCAATGTGGCCAACAGTAAAAAAACATTTGACACCAGGAAAAGCACTTTACTTTTCTCACGGATTTGGAATTACCTACAAAGAACAAACAGGTATTGTTCCTCCAGCAGATGTGGACGTGTTTTTAGTAGCACCTAAAGGCTCAGGTACTTCACTTCGCCGTATGTTTTTACAAGGTCGTGGATTAAACTCTAGCTATGCTATTTTCCAAGATGCTACTGGGAAAGCATTTGAGCGCGTGGTGGCACTTGGTATTGCCATTGGTAGCGGTTATTTATTTGAAACAGATTTCAAAAAAGAAGTTTTTTCTGATTTAACAGGTGAGCGTGGTACATTAATGGGTGCGATCCAAGGTATTTTTGCTGCTCAATATGAAGTACTACGTAGTAAAGGGCACACACCTTCGGAAGCATTTAATGAAACGGTAGAAGAGTTAACACAATCTTTAATGCCACTGGTTGCCGAAAACGGTATGGACTGGATGTATGCCAACTGTTCTACGACTGCACAACGCGGTGCACTTGATTGGTGGAAAAAATTTAGAGATGCAACAAAGCCTGTTTTTACGGAACTCTATGAAAGTGTAGCTGCAGGTAAAGAAGCTGCAAAATCTATTGATAGTAATAGTAAGCCTGATTACCGCGAAAAATTAGAAGTAGAATTAGCTGAACTACGCGATAGTGAACTATGGCAAGCAGGTAAAACGGTAAGAAGTTTACGTCCGGAGAATCAAAAATAATTAGAAGGTTCATGCAGGATTCAAATGTTTTTCAATTAGACTTTGCCGGTGCCTATGCACGTTTGCAAGACGTTGTAAAAAAGACGCCACTTACGTACAATCATAATTTGTCGCGTAAGTATGCTTGCGATGTGTACTTAAAAAGAGAGGACTTACAAATTGTTCGCTCTTATAAATTAAGGGGTGCTTATAATATGATGAGCTTGCTACTGCCTAACCAACTCGTTAAAGGTGTGGTGTGTGCAAGCGCTGGAAACCACGCCCAAGGATTTGCATATAGCTGTAAAAAGTTAAATGTAAAGGGCGTGGTATTTATGCCCATCATTACGCCCAATCAAAAAGTAAGTCAAACAAAAATGTTTGGAGAAGGCTTTGTAGAAGTTAAATTAATAGGTGATACATTTGATGATTGCGCAGTTGCTGCCAAAAAATATACCGAGGAACATGGGTTAACATTTATTCCTCCATTTGATAATATCAGAATTATCGAAGGCCAGTCTACGGTAGGAATAGAAATTTTAGAAGATCTACAGGATATCGATTTTATTTTTTTACCCGTTGGTGGAGGTGGATTGAGCGCTGGCGTTGGTGCTTATTTTAAAACAGAAGCACCACAAACCAAAATTATTGGAGTTGAGCCAGAAGGCGCCCCTTCTATGCTTACGGCGATTAAAGCTGGGCATCCCGTGCAACTTGATCATATTGATAGTTTTGTTGACGGTGCTGCTGTTAAGCGTGTAGGAGATGCAACCTTTGATATTTGCAAACGCGTTATAGATGACATGCACCTTGTGCCTGAAGGCAAAATATGTTCTACTATTTTAAAATTATACAACGAAGAAGCCATTGTGGTAGAACCCGCTGGCGCATTATCTGTTGCAGCACTTGATGATTATGCTGATCAAATAAAAGGAAAGAAAATAGTATGTATTGTGAGTGGCAGTAACAATGATATTGAGCGCATGCAGGAAATCAAGGAGCGTTCTTTACAGTACGAAGGTCTTAAACATTATTTTCTAATTCGTTTTGCACAAAGGCCAGGCGCATTAAAAGAATTTGTAAATCAGGTATTGGGTCCCACCGACGATATTACACGCTTTGAGTACATGCGAAAAAACAATAAGGATAGTGCGCCCGCACTAGTTGTTATTGAATTACAAGCGCAAGAAAACTATCAAGTGCTGATTGATAACATGAAACGTTATAACATTAATTATACTGCAATCAACAAAAATGACAATGTGTTTGCGTATCTGGTTTAATTATTGACCGTTATTTCACTCATAAAAAACCATCCTGGCGTACCTTTTCCTTGATGCCAACTTGGTAATTTCTTAATAGGCTGTCCTGTTATCTTCAAATATCTAAATGATGCAGTTGGGTATTTTAACTCAAGCATTTGAGCAAATGGCGCATCATTCATGGTTGGCATTTCAGGTTTAATATTTGCAAGTGGCTTCCATGTTTTATTATCATTACTACCCCAGGCCATTAGTGATACAGGCGGCAATATATAGGATGTTGTTGCGTGAAGCGTATTAACCATGATTCTACTCGTTTGTACAGGACTGCCCATATCAAGCACTACAGTGGCTTCATTGTTTTGATAGCCCAACCACTTACTTGAAAAATCGGTGTAGTCTGCTAAATCCAAATCTGTTAAAACAGTAGCGGCATTCATATTGTATTTAGCATCTGGTGGTGTGGTTAGCTTATAACCTGCAACAGGGAAGCCCGCTTTCATATAAAAGTTTCTTACCGTTGCACTTCCTTTCCATCCTTTCTTAAATGCACGTACGCTTAAAGTGGTCGTGTTGTTTAATACAAGTGGCTTTTTATAAATAGGGCTACTTGTACTGTCGGGGTCTGTGCCATCAAGGGTATACCTGATGGTTACATCTTTGATCACATGTTTGATTTCTATGGGTTGATTTTCTTTAAAATAACCGCTTGGTAAAGAAACAACTGGATCATTAAGTGTAATGATGAGGGTGTCAGCACCATCAAAACCATAGTCTATTTTTATTTGCGCATACTGTTTGCTAATGGCTTTAATATCCGAAGGTTTTATTTTAGTATCCCAAACAAAAATCTCAGTAATATTTTTATTGCTAAGTAGTGTTTTTAATCCTTGCATTGTAATAGCTGTTCCAGCCACAGAAACTGAATTAATTTTTTTCATGGATGCAATTTCTGCCATGCTTTTATCAGTAACATTCGAATAGTTAACGTTTAATCTTTTAAGGTTGGGTAGTTTACCAATCCATGAAATGTCTGCGTCGGACACAGGCATTTTTGCAGCATACAAATGAACTATTTGTTCTTTGATAGGATCTAGTTCTGTAAGTGTACTAGAATTATACATGGTTTGTCCATAAAAAGAAACTGCGAGTGCTGGAGATTTTTCACCCAACTGTTTGATTACTCTATAATTTGATTTGAGTTTATCAATGGTTGATTCACTAGCAGCATCAAAATCATATTTTTCTTCTTTGGCTAAATACGGTTTAACATACTGCTCTGCTAATAT
This sequence comes from Sediminibacterium sp., assembly GCA_030158535.1. Classification (GTDB taxonomy): domain Bacteria; phylum Bacteroidota; class Bacteroidia; order Chitinophagales; family Chitinophagaceae; genus Sediminibacterium. Next base: position 583 of record JAOASV010000043.1, on the reverse strand, counting down.
CCTAAGTGTGTCTGTACTCTTAATACTTGTAATTTTTGTGTCAAATGGTGCGCCTTTTTGAATCCAAGCTTCTAAAATGGCAAGCTCTGCAGCCGTTAATTGCGGCTTGTCCATTGGAGGCATATGTTTTTTATCGGAAAGCGGTAAATGTGCTCTGGTGATTACTAAACTTTTGAGTAAGTCACCAGCAACCACTGCTTTTCCAGATTTGCCACCCGTCATAATACCTACAGAATCGCTTAAGGATAAGCCTCCTTTTTTATTGCTGTTGTTATGGCATGTGCCACATTTTTCTTTGAAGATGGTTGCTACCACATTTGGATAAATGCGCGCTTCTGCGAGCGTTAATGTGCTTGGCTCATTTTTATAGAGCGGCGCCGTTAAAAATCCTTCGCCATGTGTTAGGGTTGCACCAAAATGACCGGTTGTTATGGTTAAAAAAAACAGTAATACACCACTTGAGATAGATAGTTTTTTATTGGATTGTATAAAGCTCGCATAACTATAGAGTATCCAAGCTAATACAGCTACTGCCGTTCCAGACCATTTGTGCCACTGCAAAGTGTCTCCTTCTGTACCTTCT
>JAOASV010000042.1 GCA_030158535.1 Sediminibacterium sp. | reverse complement strand
GCCCATGGCTGCATTTTTGAGGCATCCTAATTTTAGCAAAGAGTATAATGGCCTCTATTTTGTGGGTGGCAGTGTGCACCCGGGCGGTGGTATTCCGCTTTGTTTAAAAAGTGCAGAAATTATGAGTAATTTAGTGGCAAAAGATAGGAGGTTATGAGGCTTTTTATAGATCAATATAAACTTAGCATTTCTGTTTTTATAGCACTGCTTTTTCATGTGAGTGGAATGCTTGGTATTTTAATTTCTGACCATTCAGCTTGGTTTGTTTCGAATACGCCACTCAATCTTTTTCTCATGTTTGTGCTACTTCTTTGGAATCAGCCTAGTTTATCATCTAAATTTTGGTACTTTTTTATTGCCGCTTTTGCTACGGGCATGCTCTCTGAAATCATTGGCGTGCACACCGGGTTTTTATTTGGGTCCTATTTTTATGGAAAAGTATTAGGTCCTGGTTTTATGGACGTCCCTTTTACCATTGGGATGAACTGGTTTGTAGTTGTTTTTTGTGCGGGCACTGTAATGACCACTTTGCACCGCTGGTTACAACACCAGTTTTTGAAAGAAGGGGAAAGGGTGCCAAAACGAATTGAAAACGTAGCATTTGTTATAGATGCAGCCATTGTGGCCGTTTTGTTTGATTGGTTGATGGAGCCGGTTGCTGTTAAACTTGGATTTTGGACCTGGTTATCATTAGATATTCCCATGTACAATTATGTATGTTGGTTTTTACTGAGTGCTGGTTTGCTTATTTTATTTAGAAAATGGGAGCAACCTAAAGCCAACCCTTTTGCACTACATTTGTTATGTATTCAAGTGCTGTTTTTTTTAACACTTCGAAATTATTTACCATGATCTATGTTTTTGTTGCGATCGGCGTTTTTTTATTGATGGAACCTATTACCTGGGCTACGCATAAATATGTGATGCATGGCTTTTTGTGGTATTTACATGAAGACCACCATCAAAAAAGTGACGGTTTCTTTGAAAAAAACGATGCCTTCTTTTTAATATTTGCCATTCCAAGTTGGCTCTGTATTATGTTAGGTAGTATGGCGCAAAATTACTGGTCGGTGGGTATTGGTGCGGGCATTGCTATGTATGGTTTTGCTTATTTTTTAGTGCACGAGATTATTATCCATCAGCGTTTTAAACTGTTTACTAGATCTAACAATAAATACATCAAAGCTATTAGATGGGCGCACAAAATGCACCACAAGCACCTTGGTAAAGAAGATGGTGAAAGCTTTGGTATGCTGCTGGTAGCAAAAAAATACTGGGATAAAGTGCGTAAAGACGAAGCTTTACAAAATCAAGCCCCTCAAAACCAAGGATAAGGTCTTTATTGAAATCTCATTACGATTATATTATTACAGGCGCGGGATTGGCGGGGCTAAGCCTTCTGATGCGCATGATGCAGCACCCTTTTTTTGATACTGCTCAAATTTTAGTAATTGATGCGGCGAAAAAAAATACCAATGACCGTACCTGGTGTTTTTGGGAAAAAGAGGCTGATATTTTTGAGCCCATCGTAATCAAAAAATGGGATCATGTTTCGTTTATAGCTCCCTCGTACACAAATGAATTAAACCTATCTCCGTTTACCTATAAAATGATACGCGGCATCGATTTGTATAGCCATGTATTAGAAAAAGCAGCAACAAAAAATAATATTACTTTTTGTACAGAGCGGGTACTTGCTGTTCATTCAGATGTTGCTGGCGCTAAAGTGGTACTAGAAAAGCAAACCCTTACAGCTTCAAAAGTTTTTAATAGCATTTTATTTGAACCTGCAAATGTGCTCGCGCAAAAGGCAGCGGATTATTTTTTATGGCAGCATTTTAAAGGCTTTGAAATTAAAACGGCAACACCTGTTTTTAATGATGCAGTAGCAACGCTGATGGATTTTACCGTAGATCAAACAGAGGGTACTACGTTTATGTATGTGATGCCTACCTCGCCTACTACTGCACTTGTAGAGTATACGCTCTTTACCCCTAATATTTTAGAAGAAGAAAAATACGACGAAGCTATTACTGATTATATCCAAAAAACATACGGCAGTATTGATTACGAGGTTACGCATCATGAGTTTGGTAAAATTCCCATGACCAATTATTCTTTTGTAGGAGGGGCTGGAAACCTTATCAATATTGGTGTTGCGGGTGGGCAGGTTAAAGGAAGTAGTGGTTATGCTTTTCATTTTATTCAAGAAAAAACAAAAACCATTGTAGCAGATGTAGTGTCGGGTAAAAATCCATTAAGGGCTAGTACTTTTGCTCAAAAAAAGTTTCAATTATACGACTCGGTATTACTTAGGGTACTACAAGACCAAAAATTAGATGGGGCTACAATTTTCACAGCTATATTTTCTAAAAATCCACCAGACCGCGTTTTTCGTTTTTTAAACAATGAATCATCTTTGTTAGACGATTTACATATTATGTCTTCTGTTCCTACGCGTATTTTTTTACCAACGGCCATTCAAGCACTACTAGGTCTAAAGCGGCGGCGGGCCTGAATTAAAAGGGTGGTGTATTTGCAATTCAATTATTTTTGCAGCCACTTTGTTATTGGCCTCGTAGTACAATGGATAGTATAAGAGTTTCCGAAGCTCCAGATTCAGGTTCGATTCCTGACGAGGCCACCAATAATCTTCCCTTTTTCTTCTTTTTTTCGCTACTAATTAAGTAATATTAAGGACTCAATTTGAGTTCATCCTTAGTACTTTTTTGTATGTTATTATTAGGAATAGATTTGGGCACTTCTTCTGTAAAAGTGTCTGTAATGGATGCCAGTAATGGTAAAGTGTTGGCTACTGCACAATATCCTGAAACCGAAGCTGCTATTATTTCTCACCAACCAGGGTGGGCCGAGCAGTCGCCCAATACATGGTGGCAAGATGTTCAGACCGCCATTTTAAAAGTAAATGCAACAGGTGCTTTTGATCCGGTTAATATTGGCGCCATTGGTATTGCGTATCAGATGCATGGACTCGTGCTTGTAGATGGCAATCAAAACGTAATTAGAGATAGTATTATTTGGTGTGATAATAGGGCGGTAGCACTTGGCGAAAAAGCATTTGAAACGATCGGGCAAGATTACTGCCTTGGTCACTTACTAAACGCTCCTGGAAATTTTACTGCGTCAAAACTTGCATGGGTCAAACAACATGAACCTGAGCGGTATGCGCAGATACATAAGATGATGCTACCCGGCGATTTTATTTCGATGAAATTAACGGGTGAAATTACCACCACAATTGCAGCGTTATCGGAAGGGATGTTTTGGGATTTTAAAAACAATTGTTTGTCTACTGCTGTAATGGATTATTACGAACTCGATGCAGCGCATATTCCAGCTATCAAAAATGTATTTGACACGCATGGTTATTTGAGTGAAAGCATTGCTGCCACATTGGGCCTCCCAAAAGGAATTCCGGTAACCTATAAAGCGGGCGATCAACAAAACAATGCACTTTCTTTAAATGTATTAAGGCCTGGCGAAGTAGCAGCAACAGCAGGCACTTCGGCGGTTATATATGCAGTGTCAGATAGTTTACAAGCCGATACCGCCTCTAGGGTTAATTCATTTGCGCACGTCAATCATACACTTGAACAAAACAGCATTGGTGTGCTTTTGTGTATTAATGGAGCAGGCATTTCAAATAGTTGGATCAAACATAAAATGGGTGCTAGTAGTTATAGCGAGATGAATACCCTTGCGGCTTCTGTTGCGCCAGGGTCTGATGGTGTGGCCGTACTTCCGTTTGGTAATGGGTCGGAACGCATGCTTCATAATAAAAATATTGGTGCACATATATTGGGCCTCGATTTTAATAGACATCAAGCGGCGCATTTATTTCGTGCAGTTCAGGAAGGTGTTGTATTTGCCATGCAATATGGTTTTAAGGTGCTCCAGCAAAACGGGGTGCAGCCAACGGTTATTAGAGCCGGTAAAGCCAATATGTTTTTAAGTGATGTATTTGTAGACTGTTTTGTAAATACGCTCCAGGTTCCTTTGGAGCTGTACCACACAGACGGAAGTAAAGGAGCCGCTATTGGAGCAGGCTATGGTGCCAAAGTATATGCTACAATTGAGGAAGCTTTTGTTAATAGCAAGCCATTAACCACTATTGAACCAGCAGTAAATACAAATTACACAGAAGCCTTTCAAAATTGGGAACAACAATTGGCGCTTCAAATCAAAAACAATCAATAAATTTAAAGACTTAAAATAAAAAGTATGTCAGTAGTATTAGGATCTAAAGAATTTTTTAAAGGGATTGAAAAAATAAAATACGAAGGAACTTCTTCGCATAACCCGCTAGCATTTAGATGGTACAATGAAAATCAAGTGGTAGCAGGTAAAACCATGAAAGAACATTTTAGATTTGCTTGTGCATACTGGCATAGCTTTTGCGGTTCTGGTGCCGATCCTTTTGGTGAGCCAACGCATTTGTTTGAGTGGGATACAAAATCTGATCCTATCGAAAGAGCAAAAGATAAAGCAGATGCTGCATTTGAATTCATGACAAAATTAGGCGTGCCTTATTATTGCTTTCATGACGTAGATGCAGTAGAATATACAAACGATGTTCATGAAAATGAAAGACGCTTACAAGCCATCACTGCTTATCTTAAAGAAAAGCAGGCGGCTAGTGGTATCAAACTACTATGGGGTACTGCTAATTTATTTTCTAGTAGAAAGTATATGAATGGAGCTGCTACCAATCCGGATTTTACGGTGCTTGCACATGCGGGTGCGCAGGTTAAAGCGGCACTTGATGCAACCATTGCGCTGGGTGGAGAAAATTATGTTTTTTGGGGCGGAAGAGAAGGCTATATGAGCCTTTTAAATACCAACATGAAGCGTGAAAAAGATCATTTAGCACAGTTTTTAAAAATGGCTAGAGATTATGGTAGAAAAAATGGTTTTACAGGAAAGTTTTTTATAGAGCCCAAACCATGTGAGCCATCTAAGCATCAATATGATTATGATTGTGAAACCGTAATTGGTTTTTTACGTGAACACGATTTATTAAACGACTTTAGTTTAAATATTGAAGTAAACCATGCAACCCTTGCTGGACATACGTTTACGCATGAATTACAAGTAGCAGCTGACGCTGGACTTTTAGGCAGTATGGACGCCAATAGAGGTGATTATCAAAATGGTTGGGATACCGATCAATTTCCTTCGGATATCAATGAATTAACAGAAGCCCTACTTATTATTTTGGAAGCAGGTGGTTTTAAAGGAGGCGGTATTAATTTTGATGCAAAAATTAGACGCAACTCTACAGATCCTGTCGATTTATTTTATGCGCATATTGGTGGTATGGATGTTTTTGCAAGAGCGCTTATAACAGCAGATGCTATTTTGCAAGGGTCTGAGTATAAAAAAATTAGAGCTGACCGTTATGCAAGCTACGACGCTGGTAAAGGAAAAGATTTTGAACAAGGTAAACTCTCTTTAGAAGATTTACGAAGTATTGCTGTTGCTGCTGGAGAGCCTGCTACCATTAGTGGCAAGCAAGAGTTTATCGAAAATTTGATTAACCGTTATATTTAATGAATAAGGCGGAATTAAGCGCGCTATTTGCCTCGCAGTTTAATGATGCGCCTTCATTTGTTATAGCCTCACCAGGGCGTATCAATTTAATTGGGGAACACGTAGATTACAATCATGGTTTTGTGCTTCCCGCCGCCATTGATAAGTATATGTATGTGGCCGTTTCAAAAAGAAGCGATCATCATATAGCGATGTACGCTGCAGATATCCAGCAAAACTACCAAACTAGCCTAGACAATGCATCGCAGCGTTCTAGTTTAGACTGGCCTAATTATGTATTAGGTGTTGCCCATGAACTTAAAAAAGATGGGCATGCTGTTTCAGGCTTTAATATCCTGATTACCGGTAATATTCCGGTAGGTGCAGGTGTGTCATCATCAGCTGCGCTTGAGTGTGGAACCGTTTTTGCCCTCATGCATCTTTTTGATATCAATATTAGCAAACAAGCAATGGTACAAATAGCTCAGCGCGCCGAAAATAATTTTGTAGGCGTAAACTGCGGTGTGATGGATCAGTTTGCAAGTATGTTTGGCAAAGCAGATCATGTAATCAAACTAGATTGCGCTGATTTATCATATACCTATTTTCCATTTAAACTAGAAGGCATTAGCATTATGCTTTTTGACACATTTGTGAAACATAGTTTAGCATCATCTGAATATAATACTAGAAGACACGAATGCGAAACGGGTTTAGCAGCGCTTCGTCAACAATTTTTAATTACATCTTTTAGAGAAGCCACGCTAACTATGTTGGATGCAGTTGCTGATACTATATCAAGTGACGTGTACCATAGATGCAGATATGTGATTGAAGAAATTGCCAGAATGGAATCCGCTTGTAATCATTTGCTTGCTGGTGAGATAGATGCATTTGGTGCCCGCATGTATGAAACGCATACTGGGTTAAGCAAGCTCTATAATGTAAGTTGCCCAGAGCTGGATCTAATTGTAGAAAACTGCATGAAAGTGGATGCTATTATTGGTGCAAGAATGATGGGTGGTGGCTTTGGGGGTTGTGTGATAGCGCTTATGCAAACAACAGAACTAGAAACTGTTTATAACCGCATAAACGCTGTTTACGAAAATACATTTGGACACAGTATGGGTAAATATGTGATGCAAATAGGCGATGGTACTAGGGTACTGAATTAAAACGTATAAAAATACAAGTATGACAAAAAGAATGCTGGATCAAAAAAGAATTGTTTGGGCCTTATGTTTTCTTATGCTCGCTTGTTTTTTACAACCTTCTTTTGGACAAAGAAATATTTTGTCAAAGGCTTTCACACAAAACGAGTTGCAAAATAAATTATCAAATATTGCGGCTTGGCGACTAACGCAAAAGAACAACTACCTGCAAAAAGTAGCTGCTTTACCTGACTCTGTAAAAGCAAGACTAGTAAAAGAAGGCGACAAAGGTTTAAAATATGATTGGCCCGCTTTACCAGCAAGCTTATACCTCGATTATAAAATAACGGGCACCCGTTACAATTTTGAAAGAAAAAACAATGAGCGCCGAAAAGTTTTAAATGAATTAGCAGTCGCTGCAATTATTACAAAGGACAAAAAATACATTCCACAAATTGCCAATGGCATTTGGACACTTTGTGAGCAAAGCACTTGGGTATTACCAGCGCATGTAGTAGTTCAAAAAGAAAAAACAGGACTACCTGACCCGTATGAAGTCGTAATTGATTTAGGAAGCGGTACCGCTGCTGCGCAGCTATCTATGATACAGTTTATGTTAAGAGAGGAACTGGATGCATATTCGAAGGGCATTGGTAAACGAGTTTTTGCAGAATTAAATAAAAGAATTTTTCAGCCTTATTTAACACGTAACGATTTTTGGTGGATGGGTTTTACAGGACAACCTGTAAACAATTGGAATCCATGGGTAAATACCAATGTGCTGATGACAGCGCTGTATAGTGATCTTACAGCTGATAGTGTAGGGCTCCTTATTGATAAAACCGTTAAGAGTACTGATATTTTTGTAAATCAATATCCTGATGATGGCGGTTGTGACGAAGGTCCTTCTTATTGGAGTGAAGCAGGTGGTAAGCTCATGCGTTTTATTCATGTTTTAAATAAGTTAACAACCACATCTATTGATTGGAAACAGCAGCAGCTTATTTACAATATGGGAAGCTATATTAGTAAAGTGCATATTGGAGACAATAACTTTGTCAATTTTGCAGATGCTTTTTCTAAATCCATACCAGATCCTGAAAGCGTTTATTCTTATGGTGCACTATTTAATGACGTTCCATTAAAATCTTTTGGTGCTTATTTATTTGGGTTGCAAAAACAAAAATTAGACAACGGGAATATCATTGACTTTTTAGAAACTACTTCTATTTATGATTCACTTACAACAGTGCCACCTATTGCGCCACTGCCTGCTGTGTCTTGGTTTGCTGATAGACAGGTGTTAACGGCTAGAACCAAAAGTGAATCTACCAATGGTCTTTTTTTAGCCGTTCAGGGTGGGCATAACGCTGAAAGTCACAACCATAACGACATTGGCAATTTTATTGTGTATGCAAATAATACACCCGTTTTTGTTGATGCAGGTGTTGGTAGTTATACCGCACAAACATTTAGCAGTAAGCGTTATGAGCTATGGAATATGCAATCTGTGTGGCATAACTGTCCTACCATTAATGGCGTCATGCAAAAAGAAGGCATTCAGTATAAGGCAACAAATGTAGTATACGCCAAAAACACAACGGGCGTTTCTGTTTCTATGGATATAGCATTAGCCTATCCAACAGAAGCTGCGGTAAAAAAATACGAACGAAAATTTGATTTTGATCAATCAAAAAATACCATTCAATTATTTGAAAATTATGAAATGCTCGAATGGAAATCACCGTTGGTACAGTCGTTTTTAGTATTTATAAAGCCTACTATTGAAAAACCAGGTCAGCTATCCTTTGCATTACAAGACGGCGCCTCTATAACTTTTAAGTATGATGCCAAATTATTTGATATTGCTATAGAAGATAGATTATTAGATGACGAAAGAATCAGTGGTATATGGGGAAAGCAGCTATACCGTATTCAGCTAATAGCAAAAGGAAATAAAAAAGCAGGGAAACATAATTTTTCTATTGCGCTTATAAATGAATCTAATGGCACTCAATAATTCAATAATGAAAAGAAGAAATTTTATTCAGCTATCCTCGATACTAAGTTTTGTTGGCCTGGCGCCCGTACTTACAACAAAAGCAGCAACTGCTGCCGGTAGCATTGATGCATTTGAAACAACAGGTGTTAAAGACCGTATGTACTGGGTAAAGCTACTTGATAAAATAGCCTCGCCTATTTTATCATCTATGAGTAAAGGGGAGCTCAAAAAAACAATGCCCATGGATTATAGTCCTAGCTGGGATAACAGAAACAAGGATGTCGCTTATATGGAAGCCATTGGGCGTTTGATAGTAGGCATGGCACCATTTGTAGCACTTCCAGATGATGATACCGAAGAAGGGCGTATCAGAAAAAAAATGCGTGATCAAATACATGCTTCGTTAGCACATGCTGTGGATCCGGAAAGCCCAGATTATTTGTATTGGGGCTCACCAAAAGTAGCGCAACCACTTGTGGATGCTGCATTTTTAGCAGAAGCATTGTTGTTGGCACCTGCAGCACTTTGGGAGCCGCTAAGTAAACAAACCAAAGAGCGTTTTATTACGGAGTTTACAAAACTGCGCGCCATTAAACCATCTAATAATAACTGGGTTTTATTTGCTGCTATAGTAGAAACATTCTTACTCTCTGTAGATGCACCCATTGACGCTGCGCGTATTGATGCTGGCATTGATAAAATACAAGGTTGGTATGTGGGTGATGGTTGGTATAGCGATGGCGTTAAATTTCATTTTGATCATTACAATGGTTTTGTAATTCAACCCATGCTAGTAACTGTGCTTAAAGTGAATGTATCTAAGGGCAGAAGAACACAAGCAGAATTAGATCTTGCAATAAAACGAATGAAACGGTATGCTTCATTTCAAGAACGGTTTATTTCTCCGGAAGGAACATTTCCGGTATTTGGAAGATCTTCGACCTACCGGGTAGGTGCTTTTTGGCCACTCGCAACATTGGCACTAGAAGACAACTTGCCAGCGGGTGTATTACCCTCACAAGTTAGACCTGCATTAACAGCGGTATTTAAAAGGGTGTTCGTAAAAGCCACATTTAATGCAAATGGTCTTCTAACACTAGGTTTTGTAGGTGCCAACCAGTCAAATATTGCAGATTCTTATTCTAACACGGGCAGCATGTATTTAGCGTCTTTTGCATTTATGCCATTAGGTCTTCCAGCAACGCATGCATTTTGGGTAGATCCAGCAACCAGTTGGACACAAAAAAGAGCATGGAATGGAGAAGTATTTCCTAAAGATTACGCCGTAGATTATTAACTTTATTACCTTATTAAATTTCGAACATGAAAAAATACATCCTTGGTTTTGCACTCTTGTTTGTGATGGCTCAAATTGGTTTTGCGCAAACTGCTTCTATTAAAAATAAAATGGAAGCGCTTATTCAGGACAATTTTACTTTTGCTGCTAAACAATACCAGTATTTAAAAGCAAATACGCCTGATTCGGTAATGCCTCGTAGTTATGTGTTAGCAACCAATACATCTGTAACAAGTGATACCAAATGGTGGTGCAGTGGGTTTTATCCAGGCACTTTATGGTATTTGTATGCGTATACCAAAGATGAAAATATTAGAAAGGAAGCAGAAAAAAGACTGGGTATTTTAGAAAAAGAAAAATACTATACAGGCAATCATGATCTAGGATTTATGATTTATTGTTCTTTTGGAACTGCTTATAAATACACCAACAACCCAGCGTACAAAGACGTTGTAACCATTGCTGCTAAATCATTGTCTACCCGTTATAGACCTGCTATTAAATCTATTCAATCTTGGAATTCAAGTGCGCGCTTAAGTTGCCCTGTGATTATCGATAACATGATGAACCTCGAATTACTTCACTGGGTAAGTGATCATGGTGGCGATCCGGTATATAAAGAAATCGCAGTTACCCATGCCAATACCACCATTGAAAATCAATTTAGACCAGACAACAGTTCGGTACACGTAGTTGACTGGGATTTAGCCAATGCAAAAATTTTAAAAAAAGTAACATGGCAAGGTGCATCTGATTCGTCGGCATGGTCGAGAGGTCAAACATGGGGTTTATACGGATATACCATGATGTACCGTTTTACTAAAAATCCAGCCTATTTAAACCAGGCTAAAAAAATTGCAAAATTTATATTGTCTCATCCTAATTTGCCTCAGGACAAAGTTCCTTATTGGGATTTTGATGCCACAACCATTCCAAATGCACCACGCGACGCGTCAAGTGGCGCTATTATGGCTTCTGCGCTATTAGAGCTTGGGCAATATACCACCGGTAAAGAAAAAACGGAATACATAAAAACAGCCGAAACCATCTTAATGGCCTTATCATCTGAGGCGTATAGAGCAAAGCTTGGCCAAAATGGAGGTTTTATACTCATGCATAGCGTAGGGTCGCTTCCACATAAGTCAGAAGTGGATGCGCCTTTAACCTACGCAGACTATTATTTTATAGAAGGGCTTACGAGATACAAAGATTGGTATTTGAAATAATACCTATTAAAGGTATTTTTTTGCCGTTCGTCTATTTTAACAGTTTGGTTGGCAATATTTTGTGATGCACACGATACTTTCGTGTGGAATTTCACAAATATTATCTCTTTAGAACCAAACAAACTGCATGATTTCATTTTTTAAAGGAAAAAAACGCCTTTCTGTTACCCTTTTTGCGTTTTTGTTTTCATTATCCTCTTTTGCACAGTATACTACGGTTAGCGGAACGGTAAAAGATACCACCGAAAAAAAGAACTTAGCGCTGGCTTCCGTAAATATTTTAAGAGCCAAAGATTCGGTGCTTGTAAAAACAGTTAGAACATCAAGTAAAGGAGAATTTGCTATTGAGCGTATAGCTGCTGGCAATTACATTGTCATGGTAAGCTATCCGCAATACGCTGATTTTACGGATAAAATTACTGTGGGTGCAACGCCAACAGTGCTCAATATCGCTATAGATACCAAGGCCCATATACTTAAAGAAGTCATTGTAAAAAATACGGTATCGGCTATTCGTGTAAAGGGTGACACCACCGAGTACAAGGCTGATAGTTTTTATGTTACACCCAATGCTGACGTACAGGAACTTCTAAAAAAGATGCCAGGTATTCAGGTTAATGCGAAAGGTGAAATTACGGCACAAGGAGAAAAAGTAAACAAGGTACTTGTGGATGGCGAAGAGTTTTTTAGTGACGATCCTGCGGTGGTAACTAAAAATTTAAGAGCGGATATTGTAGATAAAGTACAAGTATTTGATAAAAAATCGGATCAGGCAGTTTTTACAGGTATTGATGATGGACAAAAGTCTAAAACCATTAACCTTCAATTAAAGGAAGATAAAAAAAATGGATACTTTGGTAAAGCGGAAGCTGGAAGCAACTTTAATCAGTTTGGGAATGGCAAATTAATGACCAATGCTTTTAAAGGAAAAAGAAAAATTGCCGGTTATGTGACTACCGATAATACCAAATTTGATAATTTAAATTGGGATGAGGCCCAAAATTATGGCGACGGCGGCGGTATCACTACAGAATTTGGAGATGGTGGTATGTCTATGGTTATGATAAGTGGTGATGGTGAAGATGGGGGTTCTACAGGTTTTCCAAATCAACAATCGGCGGGCGCAACATTTAGTAATAAATTTGACAAGGGCTCTGTAAATACCAGCGCGCAATACAACAGACTTATTGTAAATGGTATAACAGGTTCTTATAAACAATACGTTTAGCACTCAACGCAACGAAAAAAAGAAATACAAATTTACTACCACCGACCAGTGGGGAACTGATAGTACCGGACTATTTAAATTAACATTAAAGGCGGCGAATGTGCTATCTGATAATGCCAATAGCTTTAGTGGGGGTTCTTATATTCCTGAAACTGGAGCACAATTAAACAATACAGCCCGCACTACTAGTAATAGTACCAATGATAAAACCCTTAACGGTACCATTAGTTACCGCCTTCGTTTTGCAAAAAAGGGCAGAACCATTTCTGTAAATTCTGATTTTAATTTTGGTGATAAAACACAAGATGGTTTACTAAATGCACAAAACGATTATTTTAATGCATCTAATGTGGTGGTTAAAAGAGAAACCATTGCACAAACCAAAGCCTTATCACAAATTACTTCTGCGGGTAGCGTAAATACGGTCTACACGGAGCCGCTTGGTAAAAATTCGTTCTTAATTTTTAATTATAAGATTGGGCTTGCTGGGAATAACTCAGAACGCAACACATTTGACGACAGGGCTGGGCAACCAAAAATTAAGGTAGATACTTTAAGCAATCATTTTAAATTTAATACCGTTAACAACAGTGGTAATATTAGTTACCGATATGCTGTTAAAAAAGTAAACTTTAATATTGGAACGGGTATCGGATCTGCAAAATATAGCATGTTTGATTATGCCACAAATGCGAGCAGAACCGTCAATTTTACCAATTTTATACCATCCGCTACTATTAAGTTTACCCCCAAGCAACAAAAAAGTTTGGTACTTAATTATGTAGGAAATACACAAAATCCTTCACTACTTCAAATACAACCTATTATCGACAACACAGATCCGCTTAACATAACAGTAGGTAATGCCAATTTAAGACAGTCTTTTACCAATAAATTTTCAATGAACTTTAATAGTTTTAAAGTAATGAAAAGTAAGTATGTGCAGTTTAGTGGAAGTTTTTCTAACACCAATGATGCAATTACCACTGCTTCAACCATTGATGCTTTTGGTAAGTCTGTTAACCAGTACGTAAACGTGGATGGTAATTACAATTATGGCGCAGGTTTTTATTACGATTTTGAACTCTATAAGGGCATTAATTTTGGGATGAATACGGGCGTTAATGGCGGCAGGTATAATAATATTGTAAATGGTATTAAAAACACCAATGATAATATTTCTACTAGGTTAGGTATTCAACTTTCTTATTGGGGCGATAAAAAAATTAACTTTTGGAGTAGTTTTGGAGCATCCAATAATAAAACGGTATCTAGTATTAGACCGGGCGCTTCTACTAATTTTTGGTCTTATACGAATAATTCAAATATTCAATTTAAGTTTAAAAAGGCCAAGTTTTTTGTTGACCTAAGCACAGATATTACTGTATACCAAAAGTCTGCGGCTTTCCCTAATCAGCGTAATATTTATTTAGTGCACCCTTCTATGCGTAAAGTGATTTCTAAAAATGATAAGTGGGAGGCGAAGCTAATGGTGTACGATTTATTCAATCAAAACCAATTTGTGGACAGAAATATCACGAGTAATTTTATTTCTGAAACTACCAATAATGGTATCAGACGTTATGCGCTATTTAGTATCATCTACAATTTTTCAAAAAATGGGAAGCCGGTATCTATGGGCTACTAGTTTTTTCACATCAATTAATACCTTATCATGAGAATTATATATATCCTTGTTTTATCCTTTATTGTTGGCACCAGTGCTGCGCAGGTTAATTTTATTAGTGCCGGAAAAATAACCTACGAGAGGCGTGTTAGTCAGTTTGCTGCACTTGTAAATGCAGAAGCGGAAGATAATATGTGGATGGAAGAACTTAAAAAGCAGTTTCCAAAAGTGGTAGCAGACAACTATACGCTTCAGTTTAATAATAAAGAAAGCTTTTATTATTTGACCAAAGAAAATCCCGATAACAAGTATATTAACATGATTTTTAAACCTTCCGAAACTAATTATGTAAATCAAAAGCACGAATTAGGTACCGTTACAAGTGCAGCCAACGTTTTTGAAAATACCTATTTAGTTAACGATAGCCTTGTAAAATATGAATGGAAAATTACCGGTGAGGTTAGAGATATTGCAGGCTTTGAATGTAAAAAAGCGGTTACTAAAATATGCGACTCGGTAGTGGTAGTTGCTTTTTACACAGATCAAATTCCAGTGCAAGCTGGTCCCGAAAACTTTAATGGTCTACCAGGAATGATATTAGGTATTGCAGTACCACGTTTAGGTACTACTATTTTTGCAACCAGCATTTCATTGCAAGCAGCACCTAATTATGTTTTACCAACGCTTAGTAAGCCTAAAAAAACAACCATCAAGCAACTGGATACAGATCTTGTAAAAGTTACCAAAGATTGGTGTAAAGAAGCAGCTGCTATTTTGTGGTTTTTAAAACTCTAACCTAGTCCGCCCTTTCCTCTGTATAGTTTAATGGGTTTGTCCAGTTTTACTTTAAGTACGGTAATATAGGTGTCTAATGTAGTAGCAGGAACATTAATGTATACAAGTCCGGGAACAGGACTCCAGGAAATTTTACCAACAACCTTTGAGGTTAGTTTTGTGCCGTTGCCAAGTACTTCCACTGATTTAATTTTGTTGTCTAGACCTTTAACCATAACAGGCCCACTTGTTTTACCGTGTAAAAACAAATAGAGCGTAGTGGAGTCTTTAGATAAAGTAGTAGGCCCATAAAAATGACCTTGTGGAATACCGCCAATCGTATTAAAAATAGATTCGCCATGTTTGCGATTCCACTTGCCCAGTTCCTTTAAAATATGAACCTGCTCGTTTGGTATGGTACCATCTGGTTTAGGTCCAATGTCTAATAATAAATTGCCACCATTAGAAACGGCGTCCACAAATATTGAAATGATTTCGTAAGGTGTTTTCCAATGGGTGTCAGATTTTCTATAACCCCAGTTGTCATTGGTGGTCATGCATAGTTCCCACCACTTAAAACTAGGTCTTACTACAGGAAAATTTTGTTCTGGCGTTTCATAATCACCATAGCCTTGTAAACGGCCATTGATAATGGTCCCCGGATTTCTTGCAAGTAAATTTGTTCTCACTTTGCTGCTTTCCCATTCTTCGGCACTATGTTCCCAATCACCATCAAACCACCATAAATCGGGATTGAATTTTGTAGACAGTTCGGTTAATTGATTTTGAAAAAATCCTTGGAATCTTTTCCAGCGAAGAGGATCATCGGCTACTTTATACCTGCTGCTATCTTTTAAAAATCCAGGATAGTCAGGATGACTCCAATCGATGAGTGAAAAATAAGCACCCACTTTAATATCGTTTTTACGCAGTGCATAAACGAGTGGGTCAATCAAGTCTCTTTTTGCAGGCGTATTTCTGATAACGTCATAATGTTTTTCTTTGGTGTCCCATAATGCAACGCCGTCGTGGTGTTTGGTAGTGATAACGGTGTAACGTGCACCTGCTTCTTTAAATAAATTAGCCCAAGCAGTAGGGTCGTATTTGCTAGCGGTAAATCCACTTAGCTGGCTCATATATGCTGGCCAGGTTACTTGTTTGTTGTGAAAACTCCAGCTTTCTGAAACGTCATTGACTGCATAAATACCATAGTGAATAAAGATGCCAAGTTTTGCATCTTCAAACCAGCCCATTTTTTTCGCAATACTATCTTGGTTGATTTTACTTTGTGCACTCGTGGTAGTTGTAAGTGTGGTAAAAAAAAGTCCCGCAATAAATGCTGCAGTAATTTTTGAATAACGGTTCATAGTAACACTTTTTATGGTATTAAAAATCGACTATTTTTTATAGCCACCATACTTTATTTAAAAAAATATTTTTATCTTATTGCCTGATACTCAATCTGGTTCTATTTGAATTGTTCCTGCTATTATTTTAACCCAATCTAGTTCTATGCGCCTTTATCGTGTTGTTTGTACATCCTTGTTTTTGTTTGTTGTAAGCA
This sequence comes from Sediminibacterium sp., assembly GCA_030158535.1. Taxonomy (GTDB): domain Bacteria; phylum Bacteroidota; class Bacteroidia; order Chitinophagales; family Chitinophagaceae; genus Sediminibacterium. The sequence goes on along the minus strand of JAOASV010000042.1, from coordinate 2,137 downwards.
GCTTGTCTGCTCAATTGCAAAAAAGCAACCTTACATTTTCAAGGTTACCCTCAAGATGGGACGAGTCATTACCGCTAGGTAATGGTATGCTTGGCGCCATGGTTTGGCAAAAAAACGATCAGTTGCGTTTTTCTTTAGACTGTGCGTCACTTTGGGATGAACGCCCAATGAAAGATTTACACCGCAACGAATTTAGTTTTGGTTGGGTAGAAGAGCAGTATCAAAAAAACAACTATGCTGCGGTACAAAAATATTTTGATGAACCTTACGATAGAGAGCCAGCGCCCAGTAAAATACCGGGCGCTGCCTTGGAGTTTGATACCCGAAAGTTTGGTGCCGTTACTAGCGCCCAATTAGATATTTCAAAAGCGTTGTGTAGTGTTAAGTGGACTTCAGGTGTTGAACTACAAACCTTTGTAGACGCAAATCAGCAATTAGGCTGGTTCTCATTTTCAAATATTTCAGATAGCGTTGCACTGCAATTAATTGCACCGGCCTATGGCGGCAAAGCCAGTGCTGGTGGGGATGTAGTAGGTGGCGATGATTTGTCGAGGCTTGGTTATGAGCAAGGGGCTGTATCGCGCACCCCACATGAAATGGTATACAAGCAAAAAGGTTGGGGTGGATTTTATTACACCGTTAAAGTGAAGTGGTGGTATACGGGTAAAAAATCTTTAACAGGTGTATGGACAATTACTGCAAAAGGTGAGGATAGTAAAGCCTACCGCGAGGCTAGCCTTAATTCCTATTCAGTTCAGTTACAGGCACACACAAGTTGGTGGAAAGCATACTGGTCTAAATCTAGTATTCAGCTGCCTGATACCTTACTTAATAAGCAGTGGTATCTCGAGCAATATAAATTTGGTGCTGCATCACGCAAAGGCGGCCCACCTATTTCTTTGCAAGCTATTTGGACTGCCGATAATGGAAGGCTTCCACCTTGGAAAGGAGATTTTCATCACGACCTTAATACCCAAATGAGTTACTGGCCAGGTTACACTGCCAATCACTTAGTTGAATCCAGTGTTTATACAGACTATTTAGATGCGCACAAAAGCAATTACAAGCGCTATACCGAAATGTATTTTAAAACGAAGGGCCTGAATGTGCCGGGTGTTACTACGCTTGAAGGAACAGAAATGGGTGGATGGATACAATACGCTTTATCTCCAACGGTAAGCGCATGGCTTTCGCAACATTTTTACTGGCAGTGGAAATATAGTATGGACGCTCATTTTTTAAAAACAAAAGCTTATCCATGGTTTTCAGCAGTGGCTACTTATCTAGAAAGTATTACCCGTGTAAATGCAACCGGTAAAAGAGTGCTTCCTTTAAGTTCGAGTCCGGAAATTCATGACAATAGTAAAGATGCTTGGTTTACAACCAATACCAATTACGATTTGTCATTGATGAAATATGTTTTTGAAAAAGCAGCTGAAATGGCAACCGCTTTAGGCATGCAAGAAGAGGCTGCACAGTACAAAAAAGTACTAGGTCAGTTTGAGCCGTTTATTGTTTCATCTAAATATGAATTGATGTTTGCAAAAGACCATGCGTATACCAGTTCGCACCGTCATTTTTCTCATACCATGGCAATTTTTCCGCTTGGATTGTATCAGTGGAAAAATGCATCCGATAAGCCTGTAATGAAGGCTACCATTGATTTATTGGATAAGGTAGGGCCATCTAATTGGTGTGGTTATTCGTATGCATGGCTTGGTAATTTAAAAGCGCGTATTGCTGATGGCGAGGGCGCACAAAAAGCACTCCAAATATTTGCTAAAGCATTTTGTGCGGGCAATAGTTTTCATTTAAATGGAGATCAAACCAAAGAAGGATATTCTAGTTTCACCTACCGCCCTTTTACACTCGAAGGGAATTTTGCATTTGCTTCTGGGGTTCAAGAAATGCTTCTGCAATCGTATCAGGGTTTTGTAGAAATATTTCCTGCAGTACCTAACAGTTGGGCAACGGTTTCTTTTGATCAGCTCAGAACAGAAGGCGCTTTTTTAGTGAGTGCTTCCAAGCAAAATGGGCAGGTAAAAACAGTTACCATTAAGGCAGAAAAAGACGGCATATTGCTTTTGAAAAATCCGTTTAGTGCAAGCGAAAAATACAGTGTTGTCCTAACAGGGGC
>JAOASV010000041.1 GCA_030158535.1 Sediminibacterium sp. | reverse complement strand
AATAAAGTAAAAAGTTTAGAGTTTGGTATTAAAGCAAATCAAGTTGCCGAAAAAGCAAATGATGATAGATTAAAAACCTTTGGTAAAGCCATGCTAGCCCTCACTTATTTAACAATGGGTGATTTTGAAAAGGCTATTTCTTATAATAAAGCAGCAATTGAAGCGGGTTCTAAATATGAACCTGACATTATTTCTATTTGTGCGGTCAATGATATGGGTACTATTTATTTAGCCATGGGCAAAATTGATTCGGCACTTATTTACACACAAAAAGCATATGAACTTGCTATCAAATCAGGCATTAAGTATTGGTTAACTTCTACTTATTTACAATTTGGAAGTATACATGCTGCCATGAAAAATTCTGGTTTAGCATTAAATTATTGGAACTTAGCATTAGAGGAAGCAAATAGAATAGGTTCTCCAAAATTTGCAAGTACTGCGTATAATGCCATTGCGCAATACTACTATGCTTCCAATCAAACAGATTCGGCTAAACTCTATGCCACCAGGGCCATTTCAAGCGTCAAAAACACGGCTTTTTATACCTTAAATATAGATCCAGCAAAGCTTTTATTAAATATTTATCATGACACTAATATTGATAGTGCCTTTAAATATTCTGAAATATATCGAATTGCAAATGATAGTGTTTCAAATATCAGAGCGCTGCAACAAGCACAGTTAATGGCTGTTGAAGAAGAAGCACGACTTGCAGAATTAAAACTAGAAACAGATCAATCAAATGAAGCGCGCAAACAAAATTTAGAATATACTTTTTTAGGACTTGGTATTATTAGTTTTTTAATGGTCTTTATTTTATTTAGTAGAAAACATATTACCAATACAAAAGTAATTCAGTTTTTAAGTGTTGTTTCTTTATTAATGGTGTTTGAATTTATCAATTTATTAATTCATCCAGTTTTAGAAAAAGTAACGCATCATTCTCCTTTTTTAATGTTGTTAAGTCTTGTGGCATTAGCAGCACTATTAATTCCTATTCATCATAAATTGGAACATTGGGCCGTTAATAAATTAATTGAAAAAAACAAACAGGCCAGATTAGAAGCTGCTAAAAAAACAATTGAACAATTAGAAAAAACGGCGCATTAATATGTCTAGACTTTATAAGGGCATTTTGTTTTTGCTATCCTTGCACCTATGCATGATTGCAACTGCACAAAAAACAACTGTTTGGATTGTTAGACACGCAGAAAAAGACACTGCATTCATAAATCGTCAGGATCCAGATTTAACAGCTACGGGGCAGCAAAGAGCTCTTGATTTAGCTGCTTATTTACAAAACGAAGAGGTTGTAAAAATATATTCTACCGATACCAAAAGAACAAGGCAAACTGCAAAACACGTTAAAGCGCCTTTAGAGATTTATAATCCTAAAAATTTAAGTGGCTTACTTGACCTAATCACGCAAAATGCAAATGGGAAGTCGGTATTAATTGTAGGGCATTCAAATACTGTTTTAGAAACGATTGAAGCGCTTGGTGGTAAAAGGCCAGTGACGCTATTAACAGATGATGACTACGAGTACATATTCAAAGTAGAAATAGAAGCGGGTAAACTTGCCGTGGTAAGCTTTTATCACTTTGGACAGGTTCATAGAGGTGGAACAGCAGCTATGCATTAGTGTTAGCCTATTTCTTTTATAAAAGGTCCAACAAAAGTTTAGTTATTAAAGTAGTTCGGTTAATTTAGGTACTCTAAACTACTTTATATGTTTAAAAAAGCGGTTCTATTTGTAACCCTATTTGTTGTTACAATTGTTGGTCAGGCACAAGAAGTACCTTCTCCTAAATCTCATTTTGGATTTAATATCGGCGATAATTATCAGTTAGCTAATTACACGCAAACCGAATCTTATTTACAAAAGTTAGCAGCAGTTTCTAAAAAAATGAAACTCCAAAGTATTGGTACCACCGAAGAAGGGCGTACACAGTACATGGTAATTGTTTCTGATCCTGCTAACCTGTCAAAACTGACTAAGTATAAATCCATTTCTCAACAAATGGCGAGAGCCGAGGGATTAACGGATGAAGCCGCAAAACAACTTGCCAACGAAGGCAAAGCGGTTGTATGGATAGATGGAGGCTTGCACGCCAATGAAGTGCTAGGTATTCATCAGTGGATAGAAACCTTGTATCAACTTCTATCTCGTAATGATGATGAAACAAAAAGAATTTTAAAATCTACGATTATATTATTTGTACACGCCAATCCGGATGGTCAAGAACTTCAGTCTAATTGGTATATGCGTAATGCGGATACTTTAAAACGCAATACGGCCAATTTACCAAGGCTCTATCAAAAATATATTGGTCATGATAACAACCGTGATTTTTATATGACCAATATGAGTGAATCGCGCAACATGAGTTTGCAACAGTATGTAGAGTGGATGCCACAGATTTTATACAATCACCACCAAACAGGTCCGGCTGGAACTGTTGTGGCTGGCCCTCCTTACCGTGATCCATTCAATTATGTGTATGATCCATTACTTATTACGGGTATTGATCAGTTAGGTGCGGTGATGAGTACAAGACTTAATGCCGAAAATAAACCTGGCTATACCATGAAAAGCGGTTCAGTATATTCTACATGGTGGAATGGTGGATTAAGAACAACTGCATACTACCATAATATTATTGGTCTTTTAACAGAAATGATTGGGAATCCTACGCCGATGAAAATTCCATTTGTTCCTTCAAGACTCATTCCTAATAGTGGAACTCCGTTTCCTATTGCGCCACAAAAATGGTATTTCAGAAATTCAATTGATTATTCTGTATCATTAAACTACGCGGTATTAAATTATGCATCGCGTCATAAAGATGAATTACTCATGAATATTTATACCATGGGTAAAAATTCAATTGAGGCAGGAAGTAAAGATTATTGGACACTATCTCCAAATAAAGTTGAAATGGTAAATGATTTAATGAAGGCAGATCAAAAAGAGCAACGTGCCGATACGATTTCACTTCAATACTATGATAGAGTCTATAAAAATCCAAAACTCCGGGATGCACGTGGTTATATTATTCCAATAACGCAAACAACCACTGCTACCAATTTTGTAAATATTTTAATAAAGAGTGGTATCCGTGTAGAAAAGGCGACCAAAAGCTTTGAAGTAAATGGTAAAAGTTACGAAGCGGGTTCTTATGTTGTAAAAACGAATCAGGCGTTTAGACCACACGTGATTGATATGTTTGAACCGCAAGACCACCCTAACGATTTTCAATATCCTGGTGGTCCACCGGTAAGACCTTACGATGCAGCAGGTTGGACACCCGCTTACACCATGGGCCTCGAGTTTGACCGTATACTAGAACCGTTTGAGGGTCCATTTGAAACTATCCCGTATGGTCAAGAGCAAAAACACATTGGTTCGTTTGCAAAGTTAGCAGGTGCTGTTGGCTATACATTTGCCACCAATGAAAACGCAAGTTTTGTGCTTGTAAATGATTTATTAAAAGAAGGTATTGAAGTAGAAAAAACAAGCGAACATTTTTATGTGGCTGCTTCTGAAAAAGCAGCAGCTATTTTAGAAAATGCAGCAGCAAAAAATGGTGTAAAAATATTGAGTGTATCGCAAAAGCTTTCTTCAAATAGTATTCCTGTAAAGCCTAGTAGAATAGCACTCTGGGATGTATATGGGGGTTCAATGCCATCAGGCTGGACAAGATGGATTTTTGAACAGTATCATTTTCCATTTACACTTGTTTATGCAAAAGAAATTAATGCTGGTAATTTAAAAAGTAAGTACGACGTTATATTGTTTGTAGGTGGTGCGGTTCCTGCATACCGTTCTGAAACTTCAGCAAATATTGGTATGGGCGAATTTGAAGGTAGAGAGCCGAATGAAAAAGATATCCCTGAAATGTACCATGCGCAACTTGGCAGAATTACTGCAGCAAAATCTATTCCTGCTTTAAAACAGTTTGCAGAAGAAGGAGGCACTATTATTACTGTTGGTAGCAGCGCTAATTTAGCCTACCATTTTAAATTACCAGTACGCAATGCACTTGTGGAAATGGTGAATGGAAAAGAACGTCCACTCCCTGGCGAAAAATTTTATATTCCTGGATCTGTCATGCAGGTAGCAGTTAACAATACACTTACTGCCAATTGGGGTATGAAGCCAACAGCAGATGTTTATTTTAGTGCTAGTCCTGTATTTAATTTACTACCTAACGCTACTGCCAGCGGCGAAATAACACCACTTGCTTGGTATGCATCAGAAAAAACGCTTCGCAGTGGTTGGGCATATGGACAATCTTACCTAAATCAAACAGTTGCCGCATTTTCTGCTACTGTGGGCAAAGGTAAACTGGTGGTGTATGGTCCTGAAATAACCTTTAGAGGTCAAACGCACAGCACCTACAAAATGTTATTTAACCATTTGTACCTAGACAAATAAACGATTAACTTTTGATATGGTACGCTGCAGAAATTTCTTTTTGTAGCGTATCAATTTTTTTATCGAGTTCGTTATAAAAGTAACCCACAATAAATCGGTCTAAATCGTATCGTAAATTTAGTTGTCTATTGTTGTATTCTTTAAGTAGGATTGGATTGTTAGTCATTAAAGTTGCACCTTCTTTGATTGCTTTGGTTTTGGGATCAATATAATTGGTGCCATCAAAAATTTTGTAGGTCATATTTTTGATGCTTGATTTGTAGCCATCTATTGTAACGCCTTCATATCTATTAATTTGGGTAATTAACTGCCAGTACTCTGAAATGAGGGTTGCTACTTTTTTATCTCTAATTAGTCGCATACCACCTGATCTTAATTGAGCGGATGTTCTGTCAATAAATGTAATAGGTCTATTACCTCCTGTTTTTAAACTAGAACGGTATAATAGTATGATATTTTGAGGTGTTAATTGATTGCTTGATAAGATATTGATTGCTGTATCTAAATAACTTATTTGTGTTGTGGTAAAATTTCTAGTAGCGGCAATTTCAATTTTGTCTTTTGCAATATCTTCTAAAAAGCTTTCCATGTACTGCTTTTCTCTTAGACTTTCGATATAATGTTCTCTTTGATTTTCTGCAAAAAAACCAAGCGTTACAGCAAAAAATAGCATAAAAAATTCCAAAAAATATTCTGATATTTTTTTCTTGTGTGCTGGGTGGTGAGCGTGATGTACTTCCATGATTTTAAATTATCACTAAAAATAAGATATTTTTAAAATTTGAAGCATACTTACATAAAAAGAGCCCAGCAAAATTGCTAGGCTCTTACTTTAAGATATTCTTTGTGGGTATAACTTTAATTTATTTTGGTAATACCACTGCATCAATTACATGGATAACACCATTTGTTGCAGTTAAATCAGCGACTACAACTGTTGCTGAATTCCCTTTTTCATCTGTTAAAGTCACTTTACCTTGTTTGATAGAAGCCACAATTTTGTTACCACTAACTGTTGTAAGTGATAGAGAACCATTATTTGCTTTAATTGCTTTAACAACTGCTGCTGCATCAAATGTACCTGCAATGACGTGGTACGTTAAAATTTTAGCTAAAGTTGCTTTGTTTTCTGGCTTTAATAATGTTTCTAATGTTCCAGCAGGAAGCTTGGCAAATGCTGCATTTGTAGGTGCAAACACTGTAAAAGGACCAGCACTTTGTAAAGTGGTAACTAGGTCTGCAGCAGTTAAACCCGCTACAAGTGTTGTATGTTCTTTTGAACCAACTGCGATGTCAACAATTGTTTTTTGAGCTTGCGCACCAAATGAAGTTGTTAATACAGTTGCTAGTACTGCAACGAATAATTTTAATTTCATATTGTTATGTTTAGACTATAGAACAAATTATTAGACAGATTGTTCGATGAATTAATTGTTAATTCTATTTCAGTCCAATTACGATTTATTAGTCTTATATTTAAAGAAAAGAAGTTCTTTATGTTTAAAAATTTTACAGCATCTGATTTTTTAATGTTCACCGCTGCATTTCTGTCTTTGATTTTTTCTGAACTATTATGGTTTAAAGGAGAGAAAGAAGCAGCGATATTTATAGGCTTATGGGTTCCATCAATTCTTGGATTCGCAATTTTGCTAAAACTTATCAAAAATCAAAAATGACTGATATCATACCCTATTTTGCCGGCTTTATAACCCTACTATTTGGCGTTGCTTGTATACTTACGTTAAATAAGTACAAAGGTTATAAATAAATCTTTTGGCTTTAATTTTATATTCATAAAACTAATATTTAATACAGTTTAGATAATATGGTTTTCATTCTTATCCTTTTAACGAGTCATTGGTTTTTATCCTTATTTTTCCATACATTTTTCTTGCACCGTTTTGCATCTCATAAAATGTATGAGACCAGTAAAAACTGGGAAAGAATTTTTTATATATGCACTTGGTTTTTTCAGGGATCGTCTTATTTGGTACCCCGCGCTTATGGTGTCATGCACCGCATGCATCATGCTTATAGCGATACAGACAAAGACCCACATTCACCTCATTTTTTTAAGGATATTTATGAAATGATGAAAAGTACCATTACAATTTATCGGTCTTTTTTATTAGGTCAAAATGTGCCAGATGCTGAGTTTACCAAAGACTACCTACCTGTTTGGGAAAAATTAGACCGCTTTGGTCATCACATGCTTACAAGGATGTCGTTTGTGGTATTGTATACTGCTTTGTATTGGTATTTTGCCCCCAATTACTGGTGGTTTTTATTATTACCTATTCATTTTTTAATGGGACCGCTTCAAGGCGCTATTGTTAATTGGTGTGGTCATAAATATGGTTATCGAAATTTTGATAGCATCGACCAGAGTAAAAATACTGGCCCTTGGGGTGTTTTATTGATGGGAGAATTATTTCAAAATAATCACCATCACAAAAAAGACGATGCCAATTTCGCTAAAAGATGGTTTGAGTTTGATATTACGTATCAGGTAATGCGGCTATTTAATTATATAGGGATTATACAATTACGCCGCTCGTTATAAGGCTAAAGCATATAGAATGGTTACGATTGCTTTTGACGATATCTATGCACACCCGCTTCCTGAAAACCACAGGTTTCCCATGTTAAAATATGAGCTTATACCTGCTCAATTACTACATGAAGGCACTTATACTGCCAATCAGTTTTTTAAGCCTAAAGCATGCGACGCAGAGGTCATATTAAAAACGCATGATGCGGCTTACTATCACAAATTAATCTCTTTACAATTAAGTGCTTCTGAACAAAGAGCGATTGGTTTTCCACAGTCTCAAGCTTTAATAGATAGAGAGTTCATTATCACACAAGGCACTATCGATTGCAGTATTGCTGCTTTAGAAAATGGAATTGCACTCAATGTTGCAGGCGGAACCCATCATGCTTTTGCTGATAGAGGTGAAGGATTTTGTATACTCAACGATATGTGCGTTGCGGCCAATTATTTATTAGATCATAAGTATTGCAAGAAAATTATGATTGTGGATTTAGATGTGCATCAAGGTAATGGTACTGCAAAAATCATGGAAAATAATTATGATGTATTTACATTTAGTATGCATGGTGCTACTAATTATCCTTTTCGGAAAGAAAAATCAAATCTAGATATTGGACTCGCTGATGGAACCACTGGTGAATTGTATTTATCTATTTTAAAAGATACCCTTCCTAAACTCATAAGTGAAGTAAAACCTGATTTAGTTTTTTATTTGTCAGGCGTTGACATTTTAGAAACGGATAAATTTGGAAAACTTAAAGTAAGTATAGATGAGTGCAAGCGCCGTGATGAATTTGTACTATCAAGCCTGAAAAAAAATAATATTCCTATTGTTGTAGCATTAGGCGGGGGGTATTCGCCAGATGTTCGAACAATTGTGGAAGCACATTGCAACACATTTAGATTGGCCGCTGATTTATTTTAAAAACTATATCGTAAGCTCGTTATAAAATTGCTCCCTGGGGCAACAATTCCAGAAGAATAAGGCCTGTATCGCTGATTGGTTATATTTTCCCATCCAATGTGTATTTGGAATTTACCAATATTGTAATTCGCTTTTAGATTAATTGTATACCAGCTTGGGCAGTATGGTTTCCCACTCTTATCTACCGCATAAATAGCTGTTTTTGCCTTTTCACTGGGCGCTAAATTTTCGCTAGTTATTTGACCATTAAACTGCGTGTTTAGTTCAAATGCAAACTTATTTTTTTGCCACTGAATAGCACTGCTTCCAAATAAAGGTGGTGCATGTCTAAGCGGTACTTGTTCATTTTTTACATCATCCGTTTCATGGCCTTCAATCCAATTTAGTTTTGTTTGCCATTTGATGTGCTTATTAAAAAATAGTTCCCAACCTAATTGTATACCCCATACTTTTGCATTCGCTACATTTTGTATGGCGTTTACCCTACTTTTTGTTCCATCATAAACAATGGAGTCTTGCCCGTTAAAACTAAAAGGTCTATTGGTTAAAGCATTGTTTAAAGTGGTTGTAAAAATAGATAGGTAATAATTTATTTTTTCTGGTCTATTATACTGTAAGCCAATTTCATAGTTCCAAGCATATTCTGGTTTTAGTTGATTATTGGGTACAACAACGTTTCCAGGTGCCGATTCAAAAACTTTACCAATATCATCAATGTTTGGCATTCTAAAACCAGTAGAAGCCAGTGCGGTTAATTGTAAACGATTGCTAGGTTTATACACGAATCCAATATTTCCTGTGAGATTGCTATTAGAAATGTTGGACGATGTAAATGGGAATCTAAAAAACGTAGTATCAAAACTTGCTTTTGTTTGCCCTGTGTTATAGCGTAAGCCACTAGAAAAATTTATTTTTTCAGTGATTTCTTTTTTGTAGCTGGTGTACACTGCAAAAGAATTCCAGGTAGCGCCATCTGGATAGCGAGTGGCAACTTTAGTTTGTAGGTTATTTGTAATATTTACATTAACAGCTTTAGATCCTACTACATTGCCAATCCATTCTGCTCCGTAAAAAATTTCTTCACCATCTTTAAAAGACTTCGTAAAATCTACATTGACAGATGTGGCGTCTACATTTTCAGTTTGTGTTCTTTGGTTGTTATTGTTTCGTCTACGGTCTATTCTACTTTCTTCATATTGTTGATAAGCGACAACTAATTTGGCTTCATTGTACAGCGCTGTTGTTTTTTTATGCAGTATTTGAAAATTTTGCATGGTCCAAAATTGTGGCCCATAATTCCATTCTGCAAAACGTAAATTACCAGATGCGTATTCTATTAATCTATCGTAGCGTGGAATATTTCCAGTTTTTGAATAATGGAATCCGTATTGAATATCCCAGTGCTCACTTGGTTTATACCTTAATTTAGTAAGTAGGTTATTTTGATGATACCCAGATTGTTTTTGAATATACGGATTTGTATTTTTTACAACCACATCTTGATTACCAACACGCTCGATGTATTCTTTTCGTAAATAGCTGTCTTGACCTCCATTTTTTCCCATTTGTAAGTCTCCAAAATCACTGGTCGTAAAGCTGGTTAAAAAAGAGAATTTATTTGAAGCAATATTTATATTGGCGTGCGCAGTTTTTTCTTGATTGGCAGATGCGTACCTAACAAATGCATCACCTTTTATGAGCGTTTTATTTTCAGTAGAAAATTTTGGTTGTAGTGTATGAAAGTCCATTACTCCGCCAATAGCGTCACTTCCATACATTAAAGATCCCGGTCCAAAAATTACTTCTGCATCTTCGAGTGCTAAAGGATCAAATGAAATTATATTTTGCAAATTTCCACTTCTATAAATAGCGTTATTCATTCTCACTCCATCTACCACCATTAATACACGGTTGGTTGCAAATCCTCTTATCATTGGGCTCCCGCCTCCCATCTGACTTTTTTGTATAAATACTTCACCCGTTACACCAATAGCATCAGCCATGGTTTGTGGATTTTGTAAACGTTGCTGCTTAAAATTAAATTTAGTAATGCGGTTGGGAACTTCATTAATTTTTCTTTCCCATCGGTTGTAGTAAACGCTAACGGGACTTAGAATATTTGTAGTGTCTTTGCTTACTTGCGCAAATAAATATGAAAGCGGAAATAAATATAATGCAACAGCTAGGATTGTGTTTCTAGTATGGATGTAATTAATCTTCAATCTTAGTTATTTTTATTCTTTAGTTTTTGATATTCCTTTTCAATTAATGAATCATTGTCTCTGTAAAAAGCATCTATATATTCAAATACAAAGGCTATGCTTAGTGCCAATGTAGGCCATTTTGGCCATGCATAAATCATGTTTTTTCCAAAAGTAAAATCATTATTACTTAACCAAATAATCCATAAAAAGACAACGATGGTTAAGTAAACTAGTCCGTTACGTTTTGTGTTTGCTCGTTTTTTAGCAATTTTCCATAATTGTTCATCTCTTTGTTCCATATGGGGTGTTTTTACAAATTTAGCGTAAACTTCTCTTTATTTTTATTCAAAATAGTATTCGAAACATATAATTTTGTGACATGTTAAAGCAATTGTTGGCTTTTGCCTTTTTGATTCTCATATCAGTTTATTGTTTTTCACAAAGTGATAGTACGGCTAAATTTAACTTGAGTGGTTATTTGGAAACCTATTATAGTTATGATTTTTTAAAACCCACAACTACTCCTAAGCCAGATTATAATTACAATTATAAAAATCACAATCAGGTAAGTGTAAATCTAGCATTTGTAAAGGCAAGCTATGCGTCTAAAAAGGTTAGGTCCAATTTGTCATTGATGGTTGGAGATTATCCCAAGTACAATTTAAGTACCGAGCCTGGTTGGGCCAAACCCTTGTTTGAAGCGAACGTTGGATATAAGCCCTTTTTGCAGCAGAATATTTGGATTGATGCTGGTGTAATGCCTTCTCACATTGGTTTTGAAAGTGCTATTGGGGGGGATTGCTATAATCTTACCAGGAGTATTTTAGCCGAAAATTCACCCTACTATGAGTCGGGTATTAAGGTCAGCTATACCGCTCCCCAAGAAAATTTATATATCGCTTTTTTAGTACTTAACGGGTGGCAAAAAATTGAAATGATAGGTCAAAATTTTACGCCGAGTGTAGGTGTTCAAATAAATTACAAAGCCGCTAAAAATCTCACCCTTAACTACAGCAATTTTATTGGGAATGTAAACCTTGATCCTACAAAAGCGCTCAGAACTTTTCATAATTTGTATGCTATATATGAAGCTACGGAACGTAGCTCTTTTATATTTGGCTTTGATATAGGCACTCAAAAATCAAAACAAACAAGAACAGCTATTTGGTATACACCTGTTATAATTTCAAAAATTAAGCTTAATAGCAAGTATACCATTGCTGGTAGGGTAGAGTATTATCATGATAAAACTGGAATCATCATTCCTACGGCTACTCTTAATGGTTATCAAACCTTTGGGGTATCAATAAATTACGATTATCAGATCTCACCCAAAATGCTTTGGCGTGCTGAGCTGAAGCGTTATGCTTCAAAGGACCGGATATTCAAGTACGCACAGCACCAAGAAAATCATACCGCTGCCACTATGGCGTTTATTGTAAGATTGTAAACGTTTAAAATTCAACTTTTTCTCTACAAAATTTGCGTTTAAAAAGGAATGACTTAATTTCACAAATAATAACAAACATTAGTTAATGGGAAAGATATTGGTTATTGGCGCAGGTGGGCAATTGGGTACAGAACTTACGAAAGCTTTGGCGGAGAAATTTGGCAATGAAAATATCATCGCTACAGATTTTCAGGATGCGGCAAAAGATAAATTTAGTTATTGCAGTTTTCAAACATTAAACGTGATGGATAAAGTGTCGCTCACTTCAATTGTTGAGGCACACGGAATTACTCAAATCTATCACTTAGCTGCCATACTTTCTGCGGCCGGTGAAAAAAATCCATTACAGGCATGGGATTTAAATATGGTTGGCTTACTCAATGTTTTGGAGATTGCTAAATCACATAAAATAGAAAAAGTATTTTGGCCTAGTTCGATTGCTGTTTTTGGGCCTAATACCATTCAGGAACAAACGCCTCAACAAACATTTAAAGATCCTAACACGGTGTATGGTATTTCTAAATTAGCGGGTGAACACTGGTGCGAATACTATTATAATACCTACGGCGTAGATGTCAGAAGCATTAGGTACCCAGGTTTAATTGGCTACAAATCTTTACCAGGTGGTGGTACAACAGATTATGCGGTTGATATTTATCATAAAGCGGTATTATCTGAAAAGTTCACTTGTTTTTTAGATAAGGATACCTATTTGCCCATGATGTATATGGATGATGCCATAAACGCTACTTTACAATTGATGGACGCAGATAAAGAAAGTTTGAGCATTAGAACGAGCTATAATATTTCGGGGATGAGTTTTTCTCCTAAAGAAATTTATCAAAGTATATTGGCTTTTTATCCGAATTTTGAAATTGAATACCAGCCTGATTTTAGACAACAAATTGCCGATAGTTGGCCAAACAGCATCGATGATAGTGTTGCTAGAAAAGACTGGAACTGGAAGCCTGCCTACGATTTATCAAGTATGACAGCTACCATTGTAAAAAATTTACCAGAATATTTCAATTACAATACAACAAAGTAATTTATGTACGATCAATTTAAGCCGGTATTGGTTAAAGAGTTAGAAGCGATTAAAGAAGCTGGATTATTTAAAAACGAAAGAATTATAACATCACCGCAAGCAGCTGAAATTACTATTGCAGGTGGGAAAGAGGTTTTAAATTTTTGTGCCAATAATTACTTAGGCTTATCATCTCATCCAAAAGTTATTGAAGCTGCCAAAGCGGCTATTGATTCACATGGATTTGGTTTATCATCTGTACGTTTTATTTGTGGTACACAAGACATTCATAAAATACTTGAACAAAAAATATCGGAATTTTTAGGTACAGAAGATACCATTTTATATGCTGCAGCATTTGATGCGAATGGTGGTGTATTTGAACCGCTGTTTGGCGAAAAAGATGCCATTATATCTGATGCACTCAATCATGCTTCTATTATTGATGGTGTAAGGCTTACAAAGTCTATGCGCTACCGTTATGAGCACAATTCGATGGAAGATTTAGAAGTAAAATTAAAAGAAGCGATTGCTGCTAGTGCACAACAAAAAATTATTGTAACAGATGGTGCTTTTTCGATGGATGGTACCATTGCTCAATTAGATAAAATTGTTGAATTGGCTGAAAAATATGAGGCGCTGGTAATGACAGACGAATGTCATTCATCTGGATTTTTAGGAAAAACGGGAAGAGGCGTTCACGAATTAAAAGGTGTAATGGGTAGGGTAGATATCATTACGGGAACCCTTGGTAAAGCCCTAGGTGGTGCATCAGGTGGATTTACATCTGGACGCAAAGAAATTATAGAACTTTTAAGACAGCGCTCTAGACCTTATTTATTTTCAAATACATTAGCGCCTTCTATTGCAGGAGCTTCTATCGCTGTATTTGATTTATTATCTCAAACCACAACGCTTAGAGATACATTAGAAGAGAATACCAGGTACTTTAGAGAAAAAATTACGGCTGCCGGTTTTGATATAAAACCAGGCACACATCCTATTGTTCCCATTATGTTATATGATGCGGTGGTATCTCAAAAAATGGCAGAAAAGTTATTAGAAAAAGGAATTTATGTAATTGGTTTTTACTATCCGGTTGTTCCAAAGGGGCAAGCAAGAATTAGGGTACAAATATCTGCAGCACATACGAGGGCACATCTAGATCATGCGATTGAAGCATTTATAGAAGTAGGAAAAGAATTAGGAGTTATACAATAAAGACTAATTAATTTCTTCTTCAATTAAATGGATGAGCTCTACTGCTTTTTGCTTTTGTGCTTCTGCCATTTCTTTGTAGACGTAGGTGACACTTGCATAATGCGTTGCATTGTTAGCTAGAATCACAAAATCTTTTTGATTATTGCTTAAAAACTTGCTACCTGTTTTAGCTTTAATAGAATCCAGTTTTCCGTTTTGTAATCCAACTTCAAAATAACCTTTTGAAACATCTCCCTTGTAGGTAAACACTTTGTTATAAATTAAATTGTTGCGGAGGTTTGAGTATGTTTCTTGTATGTTATTTACACCTAATTCTTGATTTTTCATTCTTGATTGAGCTTTGATATACTCTTTAATTTTTTGAGTAATCACTTGGTTTTTTATAAGTCTAAATCCTCCAGCATTTTTTAATTGATCGATAGTGCCATCTGCATATTGTAAAGTAATCTCTAAACAAAGTGCTTGTTCACTTAATATATAGGCGCTGTCAGCATATTTTTCCATCCAATCATCTTTGTATACAAGATTGGAAAAATCAATTAATTTGTCGAAAAACATCTGCATATTCGCTGCTTTAATGGTTATATCTGCCGAGTCGATTTTTAAATCTGACACCAAACTAACCAAGTAGTCATGTTCTTTGTGGCGCTCTGTTCTATATTCTAAATAAGATTCTGCTAGAAAGCCTGCAAATACTGCACAAAAAAGCATTAAAAATTCGGTGATGTATTCTTTCCAATTTTTTGGCTTATGACTGTGGTGATGTACTTCCATTATTTATTTTTAGTGTTGATATTTAGGCTCTATCAATTTTAATAATGCTGCTCCTTGATCCCTTAGTTCCATTTGAAATCTTAATCCCACCCAAATCTTTTCTTCTCTAGCATACCATATCTTACCTAATGTTTTCATTTGTTCGGGTGTTAATTTTGTAGTTTCTATCTCTTTTTTTATTTCAGATGCGTATAATTTATAATTTTTATATCGCCCAGGATGAAATAAAGTATCATTTTTAGTTACTTTTTCTAAATAATCATCATTCTTGTATTTAAAAAAAGATAATGGTAAAATTTTTGCAAGTGCAGGCCGGAACTCTGTAATGTAATGGTTTGTTTCATTTTCCATCGATCTTATCTCAACCAAATCAGCGTTTTCTTCATATTTTAAAACAGCCTCTAATATTTTTTTATCCTGAATGTATCTGAGCGCACCAGTGCTTTTCATTTGCTCAAAAATTGTTTTTTTGTTGACAAAACGATACATCCATAAGTCAAGTGTATTAGATAAGTCAATTAAATCTATTGGCTCATTACCAAAGCCATGCTTAAATGTTAATGTCTCATAATAATCAGACATTCTCTTATTATTTTCAATTAAAGAATCTAAATGCTTTTGATTTTCTTTTACATCCATAATAAATGCATGCATTAGCTCTTCAGACCGTTCATTTTCAATGTGTTTTTCTCTAATATTTTCTGCAATAAATCCCATGCTTACAGCTGCAAAAAGCATCAAAAATTCGGTAACATATTCTTTCCAATTTTTTGGCTTATGACTGTGGTGATGTACTTCCATTATTATATAATTTGATTAAAATATTGCAACATTTACTTCTGTCTTTTCCTCTAGCTTGTATTCTTTTTTAAGTAACTCAAGTAATTCCAGCGCTCTTTTGTAATGCCTGTCTACACTGGGTAGCAGCACATTTTTCATTGAATTGTTGATATGGTTTAGTCTATTTGAGTATTCAATTAAAACAAAATCATCTTTAGTCATGAGTTGTGCATCATCAGCTACTATCCCTTTTGTAACATCGGTATAATATTTTTGATTGAAGATAGCATATGACTTTTCTCTTGCTTTAAATTTCAAATCGTCAACAAAATTGTTATACTCTTTTAAGTTGTCTGATTTTACCCAGTAGTCAGAAATTTTATTGCTGAGTTCTTGGTTTTCAACTAGTCGCATGCCACCCGCATTTTTTAATTGCGCAGCAGTTCGCTCACTTAAGTTATATCTTAAAGCGCCTGCGCTTTTTAAGTTTAGTCTGTACAAAAGCTTGATATTAGCTGCGGTCCAATTGTTTTCAATAAGCAGCATATTAGTGGTGTCTAATTTTGCCGTTTGAATAGAGTCATATCTCACTAGGCTATTTAAGATTGTGGTATCTTTTCTTAAGTCTTCATAAAGACTTTGCATGTATTGTTTTTCTCTATTTCCTTCAATTAAGTGTTCGCGCTGATTTTCTGCAAAAAAGCCCAGGGTAACTGCTGCAAATAGCATGATAAACTCTGTTACGTATTCTTTCCATTTTTTGGGATGATGCGAGTGGTGATGTACCTCCATAATAATTAGTTATATGGTTGAAAATATGGCAATGTTTGCAATTAGTTTGAGTTTTTAGTATCTTTTTAGTGAAACTTATTTTTTATAACCATTAAAACAGATATTTTAATAAATTTAAATTATGAAACAATCATTTAAATATCTAGCAGTTGTTGCATTCATTTGTTCATGTGCTATGAACAGTTCCTATAGTCAAGTTAGTACAGCACAGGCGCCTACTACGTCAAATGGTAAGTATAGTAAAGATGTAAGTTCTGAAAGTGCCATTATAACTGCGTTATATGAAGTAATATCTGGCGAATCGGGTGAGGCTCGTGACTGGGACAGATTTAAGAACTTATTTGTTAAAGATGGTTTATTAATTCCTACTACTAAAGCTGCAACGGGGGTGTTTGGCTACAGAACCATGACGCCTGATGATTACATAACCATGTTTAGTACACGTATCAAAACTGGTTTTTTTGAAAAAGAATTAAAACATGAATTGGTATCTTATGGAACCATTGCGCATGTATTTAGTACTTATGAAACACGTGAAACGAAAAATGGGCCTGTCACCAATAGAGGCATTAATAGTATTCAACTGTTTTTTGATCAAAACAGGTACTATATCGTTAATGTACTTTGGTGTGCAGAGAGCATGGGTTTTACCTTACCCGCTGCTCGTTTGCAATAGTCTAATTTTTTATAAAAGGTAATTTGATTACAGAAGGATATTGTTTTGAATGGTGAATTTTATTTTCTACTGTAATACCTTTTGATTCATCGTAGTTATTACCACCTGTGTTTAGGTTACGATCGAACCTAGGGAAATTGCTACTTGACACTTCGATACGAATTTTATGTCCTGCTGCAAAATAGTTACTGGTAACCATGGGTGTTAAATCTACCTTGTAAACTTTGCCTTTTTCCATAAATACCTCTTTATCGTAACCCTCTCTGTAACGTAGGCGCTGAATGGTTTCATCTAAGTTATACGCCTTACCATCAGGGTATACATCAATTAATTTAATAGTTACATCAGTGTCCGGTCCTGTAGAAGAAACAAAAAGGGTAGACTCTATAAAGCCCGTAATTTCAACACCCTCTTTTAATTCATCAGAAGTATACACCAAAATATCATTTCTTAATTCCATTTGTGATTGATCAAAGCTGCCACCTTGAACCGCATTACCCGTGCAGCAAACATTACCACCATATGAACTTACTGGATTCATTGGATCATAGGTAAATGCGTCAGGCATGTCTTTATTAGGTACTGTTAGTGTTAAAGCGCCATCACCATTTCGGGTATTGGCTTTACCGGCACTTGATAAATAAAAACTTTTTATGTCGGTGTTAGGTAATGGAAAGCTTTCTGCTTGTTGCCATTTGTTTGAACCCATTGTGTAGTAACGAACGCGTGGCTGCGTGGTTTTAAAATTATTTGGCGCACCTTTTAATAGCATATCAAACCAACCCCAGGTTAATTCATCATAGTTTAACCTGGCATCGCCTACACTTCTTTCACCAACAATAGTGTTTTCTGTGGCACGCTTATATGAACAATGTAAAACCGGTGCAATAACTAGGTATTGATTATCGGCTACCATTTTTGATTTAGCCGCATTTCTTACATGATTGAAGAGTGCAATATTGGGTGCCGATGATACATCGTACCAACTCACAAACCAATAAGCAGGAACTTCTAAAGGCATATTTTCGTGGTAGAGTCCACCATTAAACCAAGCTGGATCGTTGGGTTTTCTTACGGCCATTTTTTCGTAAATGCCATTTGCACCTTGTGCATTTTTGATGATATCTATAACAGGTAAATGATTTAATCCTTGTGCCCAATCTACTTTTGGCATTTCAGGCGCCATGTCATAAAACTTTTGAATCCTTTGTAAATCTTTTTGTTGAATACCTGCTGGAAGCCTTGGTGCCATTAGATCATGCTGGGTACCATAAAGCCAAGGCGTAAATAACATTTGTTGTGCACCACCTCTATACCAGTTACCCTGCTCCATAAATTTACCTACTTTACCCACGCCTGCACCAAAACCTTGTGCCACCATTGCTGCTAGTGCAGGATGATTTTGAGAAGCTACCGCCATCTGCCATTCTGCAGTAGAAGAACATCCAATCAAACCAACTTTACCGTTGCTCCATGTTTGTTTACTCATCCATTCAAGCGCGTCATATCCATCGGTGATAGGCGTACCTAAAATATCCCATTCGCCTTCAGAAAAAAATCGTCCACGTTCGTTTTGAACTACGTACACATAACCTCTACTCACTGCTTGGTATGCATCTTCTAAAGTGCGGGTTGTCATTTTACCGTCCACCCATGTATTAAAATTATAGGGCGTTCTAGAAAAAACAATCGGGTATTTACCATCACTCTTTGGGCGGTAAATATCAGTAGCTAACCTAATACCATCACGCATGGGCATCATTACTTTTTGATCAATCACTGCAATCGAATCTAGTTTTCTATAAATGCTAGCAGTGTCCTGCGCAAAAGCAGTTGTAGAAATTGCATTAAAGGCAAAGAGGCCAATGGCGAGTAGTAATGTTTTATTGAAGCGCATGATATTTGTTTTTATCCTTAAATATACGATTCTA
>JAOASV010000040.1 GCA_030158535.1 Sediminibacterium sp. | reverse complement strand
AAGCTGGATTATGGTCTAGGGTATGAAAATATAGCGCCGTTAAAAAATCTGTACAGCCGAGAGAACCACCAGGATGTCCACTCTGAACACCATGCACCATTCTAACAATATCTCTTCTTACTTGAGTAGCTGTATCTTTTAGGGATTGAATAGACGCCATAATTTGATTATTTGCTGCGAAGATAAAATTCAAATTCCAATTCTTTGATGAAAAATGACGCTTTCGGTACTATTTATTAGTTTTGCCATCAAATTAATACAACATGTCTGAAGAACTTGACCTTATAACGGTGGATACCGAAGAATCTATGAATAAGGCGATAAGCCACTTAGAGCTTGAATTAACCAAAATTAGAGCCGGAAAAGCCAGCCCTACCATGCTTGATGGTATTATGGCCGATTATTATGGCGCGCCAACCCCAATTAGCCAGGTAGCCAATATTAGCGTTTTAGACGTAAGAACCATTAGCATTCAGCCCTGGGAAAAAAACATGCTTGCCCCTATCGAAAGAGCAATTATGATGGCAAATATTGGGGTAACACCTCAAAACGATGGTGTTCAAATTAGACTCTTTATGCCACCTCTTACCGAAGAGCGCAGAAAAGAATTTGTAAAAAGAGCCGCAGGTGAAGGAGAACAATCTAAAGTAGCTATCCGTAATATTAGACGCGACGCTATTGAGCAAATAAAAAAATTACAAAAAGACGGCTTAAGTGAAGACGCAGCAAAAGATGCTGAAAAAGTAGTTCAAGAAATTACCGACAAATTTATTGCCCTCGTAGAAAAACATTTAGCTGCTAAAGAAAAGGAAATGATGGCGATATAAATGGCACTTATTTCTTTTGCTTGTTTACAATATAAACGCCGCATAAAATGATACCGAGCCCAACAAGTCTTAACGGATGGATGGGCTCGTTGTAGTATAGGCCTATCGCAAGTGATACAAATGGAATGGCATAGGTTACTGTAGAAGCAAAAATAATCCCCGCTCTTTTTACAAGCACATAAAATAAAATAGAGGCAATGGAAGTATTGATCACACCCAGTGTACCGCCTGCTATGCTTGCTTCTATAAGCGCTTGGTTAGAAAAATCATAATTAAAATATCCGGTACTAAAGAGGATGATTCCAGCTGGAATCATGGTAAAACAAAAGGCAACAGATGCAATATTGATAGCACTTACTTTTTGCATTTGGCTACCCACCATATTTACATTGAGGCCATAAAAAATAGTAGCTAGTACTACAAAAAAGCTATACGAGAAATTATCGAAGTGAAGCGTTTTGCCAGCAGCTACCGAAAGAATTAAACCTGCAAAGCCAAGTAGTATGCCAATAATTTTTTGCTTGCTAGATTTTAAATTAAAAAATGCAATACCTACTATAATAGTAAATAGTGGGGTGAGTGCATTTAAAATACCCGCAAGTGCACTATCAATTTTTGTTTCTGCAATACAAAACAAATAAGCCGGAATAAAACTACCCATCACACCAGAAAGCACCACCACAAAAAGTTTGTTTTTTGGGATTTGCTTCAGTGCCGAATAACAAAAAGGCAAAAGGGCCAGTCCCGAAAAAATCATGCGCAGAGAAGCTACCTGATAAGGACTTAATGTAAAAGTTCCACCTTCTTTCATGCCTACTTTCATAAGCATAAAGGAACTCCCCCAAATGATCGACAAAACAATAAATAGCACCCAATTAATCAGCTTTTCCCTCACGGCATTGAATTTTGGCGAAGTTCCCTATTTAGAATCTAAAAACAGCCCCTTTTCTAACAATTTATAGCCCCAAAAGCCACTAAAGTGGATAAATTTTGAGCCCAATCTGCGCATTTGAGGCCCGAAGGGGTTTTCTTTGTAGCAAAAGTGTGAAGCTGTGAATGTTCCCAATTATCAAATTAAGTTAGATCAGTTTGAAGGTCCCTTTGACCTTTTATTGTTTTTCATAGAAAGAGACGAACTGGATATTTACAATATCCCCATCACAAGAATTATTAAAGACTTCTTGGAGTTTATTCATCAAGGAGAGAAATTAAATATCGAACTCTCTAGTGAGTTTATTTTATTTGTTTCTACCCTTATGCGCATTAAGGCTAGATTACTCCTGCCTCGCAAAGAAGTAGATGCTGCCGGAAATGAAATTGATCCACGTCAAGAACTAATCGATAAAATATTAGAATACAAGCGCTTCAAAGAAGCATCTGCTCAAATGGCTGATATGGAAGCCGTGCGTATGCTGATGGTGAAGCGTGGCAATCTTCAAAAGGAACTCATTTCGATTGGAGAAGATGCATCTGAAGGAACTGAAATTCAGAACATCACCATGTTCAAGCTGATGAAAGCTTTTGAAAAAGTGATGCAGCGTGTACATGACCGTCAAAACAAACCTGTGCATACGGTGGTGCGTTACAACTACACCATGGAAGGCAGTAGAGATTATATGTTGGATTTTGTACGCGGCGAAAAAACAGTTGCTTTTGAAAAAGTATTTGAAATTTGTAACGACCGCGTTCACGCCTTATTCCTCTTTTTATCAACCCTCGAATTAACCCAACAGAAATACATGAAACTCCTTGTGGGAGAGGGTATGAACAACTTTATCATCGAGTGGAATGACAACCGCGAAGCGGAACTAAAAGAAGAAGGTCTTACTGATGAAGACCTTCCAAGTAGTTTTACCGATAATGACGTTCCATTAGAAATGGAATAATTGTTTATACAGTTTGTAACGCTTCTTTAGTAACGATTTGTTTTACTGCTGCTTCAATGCCTGCAGCGTCATACGCGCATTCGTTGTGTAATTCTTTGAGTGTACCATGCTCTACAAGTCTATCCGGAATACCTAAAATGGTAACGTCCGCTTTGTAACCATTGGCGTTCATGAATTCTAGTATTGCAGAACCAAAACCACCTACAACCGTTCCGTCTTCGACAGTAACAATTTTAGTGTAGTTGCTAAATACTTCGTGAAGTAAAGCTTCGTCTAGTGGCTTAACAAATCTGATATCGTAATGCGCCGGATCAATACCTTCCGAGCGTAAATTTCTAATCGCTGTTGTTGCAAAATTTCCTGGATGACCAAAACTTAAAATAGCAACATCTTTACCATCTTTAATTTTTCTACCCTTACCAATTTCAATTGGGGCTAATGGCGTTTTCCACTGTGGCATAACACCTTCACCTCGTGGATACCTGATTACAAATGGAAGGCCGGTGCTATCTAGTTGAGCGGTATACATTAGGTTGCGTAGTTCCTCCTCATTCATTGGGGCACTCACAATTAAATTAGGTATGCAGCGCAAATAAGCAATATCGTAACAGCCATGATGCGTAGGTCCATCTTCTCCTACAAGTCCGGCTCTATCTAAACATAGTACCACCGGTAACTTTTGTATCGCAACATCATGCACCACCTGATCAAAAGCGCGCTGCATGAATGAAGAATAAATATTACAAAACACGCGCATACCCTGTGTAGCAAGCCCAGCACTGAGCGTAACAGCATGCTGTTCACAAATGCCTACGTCAAACGCACGGTCCGGCATGGCATCCATCATAAATTTTAATGAAGATCCACTTGGCATTGCAGGCGTCACACCCATAATAAGTGGGTTTGCTTTTGCAAGTTCTAGTAAGGTATGACCAAATACGTCTTGGTATTTTGGTGCTTGTGGTGTGTCAATTTTTTTCTTGATGATCTCACCCGTTAATTTATCAAACAGTCCGGGTGCATGCCATTTTGTTTGGTCTTTTTCTGCAAGTTCGTAGCCCTTACCCTTTGTGGTAATAACGTGTAACAATTTAGGACCAGGGATATCTCTTAAATCTTTGAGTGTGTCTACTAAGTTGGTAATATTATGCCCATCGATAGGACCAAAATAACGAAGCTGTAAAGCCTCAAAAAGGTTGCTGCTCTTACTTACCATGCCTTTTACGCTGGCTTCTAATTTTGAAGCGAGTGATCTACTCGTTGATTTTCCAACAGGCATTTTACCAAGCAGGTTCCAAATTTCATCTCTTACTTTATTGTAGGTTGGAGAAGTGGCAATATCTGTTAAGTATTCTTTTAAGGCACCCACATTTGGGTCGATGCTCATACAGTTGTCATTCAAAATAATAAGTACGTCGCTATCCGCAACGCCCGCATGGTTCATTGCTTCAAAAGCCATACCAGCAGTCATGGAACCATCACCAATAACGGCAATTGATTTTCTGTTTTCACCTTTGTATTTTGCAGCCATTGCCATACCTAATGCCGCAGAAATTGAAGTAGAAGAGTGACCTACGCCAAACGTATCGTACTCGCTTTCTGATCTTTTAGGAAATCCACTAAGCCCTTTATATTTTCTGTTGGTAATAAACTGATCTCTGCGTCCGGTTAATATTTTATGACCATACGCCTGGTGTCCCACGTCCCAAACGAGCTGATCGTAAGGGGTGTTATAGATGTAATGAAGGGCTACGCTTAATTCAACCACACCAAGGCTAGCAGCAAAGTGCCCACCGTGCACACTCACAATATCAATAATGTATTGGCGTAATTCATTGCAAACTTGATGCAATTGATCTTTGGGGATCTTTGTGAGGTCATCGGGGTTGTTGATATTCCCTAGGAGTGCTCCTGGCCTTATTTCCATGCAAAAAGTTAGTTTAGGTTGTAAAAATAGGCATTTAGTGTGAAGCTAAACACCTTTCTTCTAATAGAAACATCACACAAAAACAAAGGTTCACCCCTTCTTCACTTTATTTTATACCAACCAAGGTTGGTTTTTGCCATTCTTCCCTAATTTACCCCTTTTGGGGTGCTTAATTTTTATATTTGTAACTATGTCTAGAAGAAATAACCGTGTTTATTGGTGGTGTCAGGTGGGCGGCTGGTTTTCCTACGGGTTAACCATGATTTTTTTCGCTTTCATTTTTGACAGCAAGCCCAATCCCGTTTTTTATCCAAGACTGGGTATTACCATCGTTTCAGGTATCTTATTTACCCATTTGTTTAGAACCCTGATTGTACAGTTTAAGTTAAGGCCTCCTTTTCCGTTTCAGAAATGGTGGCTGTTGGTGATTCTCTTTTTTGGGGTGGTTGTGTTTTATAGTTTAACCAATAGTGCCATTGTGGAGTGGGTGGGCCTTTATGATCCTAAAATTAAATTTTCTGTAAGCACACGGTTCTTTTCCAATTTGATTTTTGATTCGCCCATGATATTTATTTGGATCAGTATTTATTATGTGTGGCACTATGTACAGCTAGGGCGAATGAATGAAATTCAAAAAGTGAGACTTGAAACACTCGTAAAAGAACTTGAATTAAAAACGATTAAAGCGCATATCAATCCGCACTTTATTTTTAATGCACTCAATAGCATTAGAGCACTTGTAGATGAAAATCCAGAACGTGCCAGAATAGCTATTACAGAGCTCAGTAATATTTTGCGCAGCAGTATGCAAGCCGAAAAACTTGAAACGGTAACGCTGGAAAAAGAGCTTTCGATAGTAAAAGATTATTTGGCGCTTGAGTCTATTAGATTTGAAAGTAGGTTACGCGTGGTATATCATATTGATGAAGATACGCTTGATCAGCCCGTGCCCCCTATGATGCTACAAACTCTTGTAGAAAACGCTATCAAGCATGGCATTGGAAAACAAAGAGAAGGCGGTGTGGTTGAAATATGGTCTGATTTTAAAAATGAACACCATCAAATTATTATTAAAAATACCGGTGCAATAGACAGTGATTTAGATATTGATAATAGTGGCTTTGGCATTAGTAGTACCAAAAATAGACTCGGTTTACTTTTTGGAAATAATGCAGAGTTTTATATTCACAATACAAGCGATCATATGGTGGAGGCAGTTGTAAAACTTCCTTTAGCCGTAAACAATAAATAATTTTAATAGTACCCAATATGGCTATAAAAGCAATTATCATTGATGACGAAAGACTCGCGCGTAATGAGCTAAAAAAATTATTATTAGATCATTCTGACATTGAAGTACTTGACGAAGCATCAAACGTAGATGAAGGCATTGAAAAAATTGAGCAGCACAATCCTGATCTAATTTTTTTAGACATTCAAATGCCCGGCAAAACCGGATTTGATTTACTTGCAGAAGTAGAGCGTGCGCCAAAAGTAATTTTTACTACGGCTTACGATGACTATGCCATCAAGGCTTTTGAAGTCAATGCACTTGATTATTTATTAAAACCTATCGAGCCCAAGCGCCTTTCTGACGCGATACAAAAACTACAAGCCGAACTCTTTAAAGAGCAAGTTGGGTTTCATGGTAACAATAGGGGCCCATTAACAGAAATTGACCAAGTGTTTGTGAAGGATGGAGAGCGTTGTTGGTTTGTGAAACTGGGTGAAATCAGGCTATTTGAGAGCGTAGGCAACTACGCTAAAGTGTTTTTTGATGGCAATAAGCCGCTCATCTTAAAATCTTTAAATGCACTAGAAGAACGCTTAGATGAACGCATGTTTTTTAGAGCCAATCGAAAGCATATCATTAACCTGCGTTGGATTGACAAAATTGAACCTTACTTTAATGGTGGACTTATTGTAGAACTCAAGGGTGGCGAAAAAATTGAAGTGAGTAGACGTCAAACCGTTAAGTTCAAAGAAATGATGAGCCTGTAGTCATCCCAAAAATTAGCCGTATTTTAGTTGGCTTCTACATTAAATTGATTCAAATGATACCTATGAAAAAGATACACGTTTTAATGGTTGCTTTGGCGCTTGCTTTTAGCGCACAGTCGCAAAAAATTGACAAGCTCATCAAAGAAAAAGAGGTAAGACGCATCGAAACCATACTTTCTGCAGACGATATGCAGGGGCGTCGAACGTTTACCCCCGGCATAGAAAAAGCGGCTGCATTTATTGCGGATGAGTTTAAGGCTACGGGTCTTCAAACAATGAATAACGCTGGATCTTACCTGCAGTCTTTTGCAATGGTCCGTACCAAATTTTTAGGCACGTCTGGAACCTTTGATGGCGCTACACTTGATAAAAAAGACATTGTTGTTGTTACCACACAAGCAAATTTGTCAATCAATGAAACATCTGGTTTTGAAAAAATTACGATTGGTAAAACAGCCAATTTAATGACTGAAGCGCGTAAACTTGCGGGCCTAAAAAAGAACGCACTTGTAATTGTAGATACCAGTTTTGCAAAAACATTTAGTGGATTAACGAGGCTGAAGTCTAATTTATTTAAATCAGATAAATCGGTGGTGTTTGTATTGAGCGCTACAAATCCTTCAAGCTATAGTATTGAAGCCAAGCATGAAATTACTGAAATGCCACTGGCCAATGTGGTGGGTGTGCTTCCTGGAAAATCTAGGCCTGATGAAATCGTAATTTTTAGTGGCCATTATGATCATTTGGGCATTATCAGTAAAGATAGAAACGGCAACGTTGTAGCCGATTCAATTTTTAATGGTGCAAATGATGATGCAGCAGGCACTACTGCTATGATGGTACTGGCAAAATATTTTAAAGCGTTAAACAACAACGAGCGTACACTTGTATTTGCAGCCTTTACGGCGGAAGAAGTGGGTGGCTTTGGTGCTACTTATTTTTCAAATCAATTGGATCCGGCTAAAGTAATGGCCATGTTTAATTTAGAAATGATTGGTTCAGAAAGTAAGTGGGGCAAAAACTCGGCGTTTATTACAGGATATGATAAAACCGATATGGGTAAAATTTTACAAGCAAACTTAGAAGGTACTGATTTTACATTTTATCCAGACCCGTACCCTGCTCAAAATTTATTTTACCGTTCAGACAATGCAACCCTTGCTAGACTAGGTGTTCCGGCACATACCATTTCTACTACTAAAATTGATACCGACCCGTATTACCATAAAGCAACCGATGAAATAGGTACGATTGATACCGGTAATATGACAAGAATTATTAAGGCCATCGCACTCAGTGCACGTGGTATTGTAAGTGGTAAAGACACGCCAACACGCGTTAATACTTCTGATTTAAAATAGAAAACAAGCCAACCTTACTACTATTTTGTAACCAGCGAATTAGGATGGTTACTAGTACTCGGGTTGGCTTGTTAGTTATTTGATCATTTTTATTTTCTATTAATATCCGTCATAAGGCCAGCTCCAACCCACGTTGGCACCACCTACTGGCACTGCGTCATAATATGGCCAACCATGTGTAGCAGAGGCCGGTAAAAATGATTTATCATTACTAAATCCCCAACCTTGATTTCTGAGGGCGCCTGCAAAATAAGAGACACGCGATATTTTTAGTTGCTTGATAATGTCGTCTTGAGAGCTCCTTTTAATTTGATAGTCGATACTGCCATCGATTGTTGTACCAGCAACTACTTTAACGGTTGTGCTAAGTGAACCGGTAAATGTGATTTCTGAATTATTGTCGTCTTCATAGATGGCAAAAACCTGCTCCTTATTATCAACTACCCAATCAGCATCCCAAACCGCATAAACCCTTAACCATTGTTTTTTACGAATGGTGCCACGTTCAAATTTCACGGATGTTTTGTCTTCAAACTCTGTGATCTGATGCCCTACTAATTTTAAGTAACCACTAACCCTGCAGTAAGCTATTTCGGAACCTCCTCCATTGCCTGTAAAGCTAATTAGCCTATCATATTGAGTTCTGCAAATAGCATCACCCACATAAACACGGTTTACGTTTGGAGGCGTTGTAACCGTGGGCGGATTTAAAGCAGCGTCCTGAGTTTGGTAGGGTTCGATGCCATTGACCCCCACAATATGGGTGGGATGAGAAAATACATAGTCGTCATTGACAACAACAGGGCGGTAATCCACTAAAGCACCACCACTATAGTAAGGTTGAAAACCCAGGGCTTCATCCGCTTCTGCGCTGGCAGCCACTAAACTGGCAACAGGTCCATAATTATCACCACTTGCACTTATATCAAATTCGGCACTGTAAGGAAAGTAAATACTTACTTCACCATTTTGGTCTTGATATTTTTCACCTAACTGACTATCATTTAAGTTTTGTAGCGGTAGGGGTTTATTTTGAACAAAGTTTAAAAAATCAAGTAGCTCTGTGTCGTTTTTTACACGCGCGGCTTTCCAAAATGCTTCTGAAAAATCTTGAAGGCTCACATTCCATTTGCTGCATAGCTCCGCAAATTTTTTATTGCCTGGTAGGATACTATGCATGGGGTTAATAAGGTCTTTTAATAAAACCGATTCGTCGGTGTAGGCTTTTGCATAAATAGCCGCATTAACAAGTTTAAGGTTCTTTTTTTCTTTGTAGAGGTCCTCTAAAATGAGTGTGATTTTTTCGAGGTTGCTAACAAGTAAAATTTGATCATAAGTAATTGGTTTTTGGTATACTTTACTTTCATCGACGCCGCCATTTTGGTAGTCGATTGTATTTTTTTTACAACTGATAACAGCAGTTAAAAGTGTAAGCGCAAGCAAGCCTTTTTTTACGTTCAATAACATAGTGCTTAATTTAAAGTGAAGAGAATAGGGTTAGATAGCTATCTAGTGTAACCTATTCAATTAAACAGCTGTTGATGTTACGTGAAACCGCATAAATTAAATCATTGCTTTTGTATAATTAGATTGCGCATTAGTTCTGATATTTTCCGCAGCGGTTATTTTTTTTATGGGAGCAAAAAAATATGGGTAAAAAAAATACCGGCCCAACGGGCCGGTATTTTACTATAACAATTACGAACTCTTTTTTAAAATTTATAACTGATGCCGCCACCTAAAAAAGTATTAACATCGCCATATACATCGTTTGAAAAATCGGCACGAAAACCAATGGTGACATGATCTTTGATTAGAAACTGTTGTTGTACTGCAATGCGGTAGCCCATGCCAAAATGATTTTCTGTTGCGAGTACTGATTTTCGAATAACGCCTAAAAATGGATCGTAACTAAAGCTTACACTTTTTTCGGAAGTAGCTTGAGTGATGCCTAATGTTGGACCAACTGTCACACTAAATCCATCCATCGAATGTTTAAAAGGGTGGTATTTTAATGTAGCCCAGCCGGATGTTTTGCTGGTTTGACCATAACTAGATTCTTCAAAAAAACCACTGGGGTATAAAATATTAATAGGCTTTCTAATACCTGTTTCAAAATTGAGTCCAAAGCCAACTTGGAAGGTTGGATAGGGGCGCACCGATTTCTTAAAAACAGATTTTTCTACGGCTACTAAAATTCCGTAACCTCTCACATCACCTGTGCCAAAAAGTACTTGTCCCGCAGATAAGTGTGCTGCGTAACTGGGCTTAGGTTTGAATGAACTTTTACTTGTATTTGTTTGTGCGCAGATGCTACTTGCTAAAAATAGGCTTACTGCAAACAGGGTAACCGGTAACATGTTGTTGATTCGCATAGGGTTTGGTTTACGTTATCAAATAAATGTGTAATTGATCATTCACAACCGCAACATATGATGTTAAGTTACAACATGACTATGTATTCCCCGCAGATTTAACAATGCATTAAAATCTGCGTTAAATACCAGAAAATCGAATGTTTATTCCGCTGTTATTTTGCCCGATGCGTGAATCGCAGCACTCATTTCTTTGATAAGGCTTGGGTCTTTTTCGATAGCATTACCAATAACAATCATATTGGCGCCTGCTTTGCAGTTTAGGTATGCTTTTTCAGGATCTGTGATACCACCACCCACAATCAGTGGGATGTTAATAGAAGCTGCTACAGCGCTAATCATAGCCTCTGTAATGGGCGTTTGTGCACCACTGCCTGCATCCATGTATATGAGCTTCATGCCAAGCATTTCGCCTGCCATAGCAGTGCACATAGCGATTTCATGTTTATTGGATGGAATAGGTGCTGCATTAGAAATGTAGGAAACCGTGGTAGGGGCACCGCCATCAATCACCATATATCCCGTTGGCATGATTTCGAGGCCTGATTTTTTTACAAATGGAGCACTAATTACGTGCTGTCCAATCAGTAACTCGGGGTTACGGCCTGATATCAAAGACAAGTATAGTAAGGCGTCTGCGTATTTGGACACCTGTGATGGAGATCCTGGAAATAAGATGACAGGGATATTGCAGGCAGCTTTAATTTGCTGAATACAAGCATCTAAATGATTGGAAATCACAAGGCTTCCGCCTACAAAAAAGTAGTCCACTTTTGCCTCCAAACCCAGCTGTACCAAATGTTCTAGGCTTTTGGCATCTACCTTATCGGGGTCTATTAAAACCGTAAAAAGTGGGCGACCTGCTTTTTTTGATTCCAGTAGCTGTAAATAAACGTTTGGGTTCATGAAGTGGTACAATAGTAGTCCTGCAAAAATGCAGAAAAGTTTTTGTTAAAAGCAATAATCGTTCATTTGTTTGTGGTTTTTGCCATCTGACAGGCTCCTTACTCCTTCATTTTCAATGACTCATGCAAAAAAGCCCTCAAACCCCTGTATTTACTTAGGGAAAAAGCCCATACCAACCCCAATATTATTTTTTTTGTTGCTAACATTTGGGGGAAAATGGGTCAAATTCAGGCCTGATTTGAACTCTCAAAAAGTTCAAATTCCTTTTCCACAATCTGTTAATATTTAGGGTGTTGTTTTCTGCGCAGCTAAAGATATTTTCGTCGACCGCTTAACAATTTGTTATGAAATCGGGACCCCATTAAATAATTCGTTTAAATAGACACCCAGTATGGCCAACGCTCGCACAAAAAAAGGCTTACAATTCAGCCGCCGATTCACCAAAGATGGTGTATCTCCTTTCGATCAATTTGAGTACGACTACCGTGATAGCGTAATCAAAAACCCAAATGGTGAAAAGGTATTTGAAATGACCAACGTAGAAGTTCCAAAACAATGGAGCCAAATTGCTACGGATATCTTAGCACAAAAATATTTTAGAAAAGCGGGTGTGCCTCAAACGGATGGTTCACTAGGAAGAGAAACTTCTGTGAAGCAAGTTGCACATCGTATGGCAAATTGTTGGAGAGTATGGGGTGAGCGTTATGGTTATTTCGCAACAACGAGCGATGCACAAGTATTTTATGAGGAACTAGTATATAGTATTTTAAACCAAGCATGTGTGCCTAACTCGCCACAATGGTTCAATACCGGACTTCACGAGAGCTATGGTATTACGGGTGGTGCGCAAGGTCACTATTATGTTGATCCAACGGATAAACAATTAAAGCGTTCAACAAGTGCGTATGAGCGTCCACAACCACATGCCTGCTTCATTCTAAGCGTGAGCGACGACTTAGTAAATGAAGGCGGTATCATGGATTTATGGACTCGTGAAGCGCGTATTTTTAAATATGGTTCTGGGGTTGGTACAAACTTCTCTCAAATTAGAGGAGCAAACGAAAAGTTATCTGGTGGTGGTTCTTCTAGCGGCTTAATGAGTTTCCTTAAAATTGGAGACCGTGCTGCAGGTGCTATCAAATCTGGTGGTACAACACGTAGAGCGGCTAAAATGGTTTGTTTGGATTTAGACCATCCAGAAATCATGGATTTCATTAACTGGAAAGTTCAAGAAGAAAACAAAGTAGCGGCACTTATTGCAGCTGGTTATGATAATAGTTACGAAGGGGAAGCGTATGCAACTGTTTCGGGTCAAAACTCAAACAACTCTGTACGTATTCCTAACACATTCTTTAAAGCATTAAAAGAAGATGGCAATTGGGATTTAATAGCGCGTACCGATGGTCGTGTGATGCAATCGATTCCTGCACGTAAAGTATGGGATGCGATTTCTGAAGCGGCATGGCGTTGTGCGGATCCAGGAACTCAATACGATACCACAATTAACGAATGGCATACTTGTCCTAAAGGTGGTCGTATCAATGCTTCTAACCCATGTTCGGAGTACATGTTCCTAGACAACACTGCTTGTAATTTGGCTTCTATCAATCTGCGTAAATTCTTCAACGAATCTGACAACTCATTTGATGTAGAAGGTTTCGAATACACAACAAGATTATGGCAGACTGTACTTGAAATATCTATTTTAATGGCGCAGTTCCCTTCTAGAGAAGTAGCGCAATTGTCTTACGATTACAGAACAACAGGTTTAGGTTTTGCCAACCTTGGTTCTATGTTAATGGTAAGTGGTATTGCATACGATTCTGAAGAAGCGCGTGGTATTGCTGGTGCTATCACCGCTATCATGACAGGTATTGCTTACAAAACTTCTGCAGAAATGGCTTCGTTTTTAGGTGCTTTTGATAAGTACGAAGAAAACAAAGAAGACATGCTTCGTGTAATGCGCAACCACCGTGCTGCTGCTTACGATGCAGATGATGCGTATGTAGGTTTAGAAATTAAGCCTCAAGGTATCAAAGCAAAATATACACCAGATGTATTATTAAAAGCGGCTACCAAAGCTTGGGATGACGCGGTACAATTAGGTGAAAAATATGGTTATAGAAACGCACAAACAACGGTAATTGCACCAACAGGAACCATTGGTCTTGTAATGGATTGCGATACAACCGGTGTGGAGCCTGACTTTGCGCTAGTGAAGTTCAAGAAATTATCAGGTGGTGGTTATTTCAAAATCATCAACCAATCTGTACCACAAGCATTAAAGAATTTAAAATACACACCAGCGGAAGTTGATGCGATTGTAAATTATGCAGTGGGTCATGCAAGCTTCGAAGGTGCACCACACGTGAATTCTGCAGCTTTATTAGCAAAAGGATTTTCACAAGCAGAAATTGATAAATTAAATGGTGCAGCAAAATCTGCATTTGAAATCGGATTTATTTTTAACCGCTTTACACTAGGTGATGCTTGTATGGAGCGCTTAGGATTTAAAGAAGCAGAGTACGCTGATTGGAGCTTTAATTTATTAGAAGCGATTGGATTCACAGAAGATCAAATTGCAGAAGCAAATGATTATGTATGTGGAACTATGACAGTAGAAGGCGCTCCGTATTTAAAAGACGAACATTTATCTGTATTTGATTGCGCGAACAAGTGTGGTCAAAAAGGTGAGCGTTATATTCACGCACATGGTCACATCAGAATGATGGGTGCCTGTCAACCATTCTTATCTGGCGCGATTTCAAAAACCATCAACCTACCAAACGAAGCAAGCGTATCTGATATTTCTGATAGCTACATGTTAAGTTGGGAATTAGGCTTAAAAGCAAACGCGATTTACAGAGATGGTTCTAAATTAAGTCAACCATTAAGTAATAAATCTGACAAGAAAAAGAAAACCGATGATACCACCGCTGAAGCTGCTGAAACAGCTACTGCAACTGCATCAGAAGCAGGTTCAAGCATTGTTGATTTAGGTCAATTAACGGTTGAAGAATTATTAGAAGAGGTTCAAAAAAGAATGAACGCTTCTACAGATACCAAATTAAAACGTTTGTTGTCTGGCATCGTAGAAAAGAAATCTCTTCCTTCTAAACGCAGAGGCTTTACGCAAAAAGCAAAAATTGGCGGACAAGTTATTTTCTTACGTACTGGTGAATATGCAGATGGCACTTTAGGTGAAATCTTTATTGATCTTGCAAAAGAAGGTTCTACTTTAAGAAGCTTTATGAACTGCTTTGCGATCGCTATTTCTGTGGGCTTACAATATGGTGTGCCGCTAGAAGAGTTTGTTGAGAAATTTGTATTTACCAAATTTGAACCTTCAGGTATGGTAGATCATCCAAATATTAAAACCACCACTTCACTTGTAGACTTCGTATTTAGAGCGCTTGCTTACGAGTACTTAAACAGAACGGATTTAGTACACGTATTAGACCGCCCTCAAGTAGAAAATACAGGAGGTGAAGATGGCGAAGCTACTTTACTTGGTAAGCCAGAATTAAGTAGCATCCGCGTAACAGCGCCTGCTGCAGCACCTGCGCCTGCACAAAAACTACAACATGCTGCAGCTACAGCAGCAGCTCCAGCTGGAATGGACGCTGTAAATGCAGCAGCAAAAAACATGCAATCTGACGCCCCAGCATGTAATACTTGCGGACATATCACCATCAGAAGTGGTACTTGCTACAAGTGTTTAAACTGCGGAAACAGCATGGGTTGTAGCTAGTTAAACAGACTTTGAATCAATTTTCACAAAACCGCTCCAAAATCATTTGGAGCGGTTTTTTTTGCTCAAAAAATCTTATTTTCAATGCTGATAATTAATACCTGTAAAAACTTTTCATATGGGAGAATTTCAAATTAAAAAAACGGCAAAGCAGTACGACGCAGTTATTGTAGGATCTGGTGCTGGTGGTGGTATGGCAGCTTACGTTTTAGCGAGTGCGGGACTTAAGGTTTGCTTATTAGAAGCAGGCGCCGATTATGATCCAGTAAAGCATTCTTCTCAATTAAAAAATCCATGGGAATCCAAGCGTCGTGGTGCAAGTTCTAAGTACCGTCCGTTTGGTGAATTTGATGGTTGTTTTTGGGGTTGGGAAATTGATGGTGAGCCATATACCATGGCCGAAGGTTCTCAAAAATGGGATTGGTGGCGTGCGCGTATGATGGGTGGAAGAACCAACCATTGGGGACGTATCTCACTTCGTTTTGGCCCTAAAGATTTTAAACGTCATAGCATTGATGGACTTGGTGCAGACTGGCCTATTGGTTACGAAGATGTAAAACCATATTACGATAAAATAGATCAACTACTGGGTGTGTTTGGTACCAACGAAGGATTAGAAAATGATCCGGATGGTATTTTCTTACCGCCACCAAAACCAAGGCTTCATGAATTATACATGAAAAAAGCTGCGATTAGCGCAGGTATTCCAGTGTATCCTTCAAGACTTTCTATTTTAACCAAACAAATTAATAAAGATAGAGGCGAGTGTTTTTATTGCGGACAGTGTAATAGAAGTTGTAAAATCGCTGCAGACTTTTCTTCTTCTACAGCGCTTATCAGACCTGCGGTTCAAACAGGTAATGTAGATGTAATTACGCAAGCGATGGCACGTGAAGTGCTTACCAACAAAGAAGGTAAAGCAACGGGCGTGGCATATGTAAATAAAATGGATGGACTAGAATATCAAGTACAGGGCCGTGTGGTAGTACTTGCAGCAAGTGCTTGTGAGACAGCGCGTTTAATGCTTAATTCAAAATCACAACGTCATCCAAATGGTCTTGCCAATAGCAGTAATGTGCTTGGTAAATACCTGCACGATTCTACCGGTGCTGCACTTGGTGGTGTATTGCCAGATTTATTTGACCGTAAACGTTACAACGAAGATGGTGTAGGTGGTATGCATATTTACACACCATGGTGGCTTGATAATAAAAAAGCAAAACTTGATTTCCCTCGTGGTTACCACATTGAGTATTGGGGTGGTATGACGCAACCTTCTTATGGTTTTGGATTTGGCATGCAAGGTCTTAATGGAAAATTTGCAGTGCATGGTAAAACAAAAGAAGCGGGTGGTTATGGTGCTTCTTTAAAAGAAGATGCACGCTTTTTTTATGGCGCTAGCGTAGGTATGGGAGGAAGAGGAGAAGCGGTTCCAACCATCGATAACTATTGTGAAATTGATCCTAATGTGGTTGATAAATATGGTATTCCAGTGCTTCGTTTCCATACCAAGCATTCTGATTATGAAATCAATCAGGCCAAGCACATGAAAGAAACCTTTAAGGAAATCATGCACAATATGGGTGCTATAATTACTTGGGGTGGAGATGATGATGCTTCTAACAATTATGGTCTTTCTAATCCGGGTAACATTATTCATGAAGCAGGAACAGCGCGCATGGGTAACGATAAAAAAACATCGGTATTGAACAAGTGGAGTCAGGCGCATGATTGTGAAAACTTATTCTGTGTAGACGGAAGTCAGTTCACATCTCAAGCCGATAAAAATATTACTTGGACCATTTTGGCGCTTAGTATGCGTGCAAGCGAATACATCATCGACCAACTTAAAAAACAAAATCTGTAACTTTTAATAATAGTATTATGGACAGAAGAAAATCCATCAAAGCCCTTGTTGTAGGTACCGTTGCTACGGGTGTAGTAGTGCAAGCCTGCAAAAGTTCTGATGATAAAAAAGTAGCTGCAGACGCGGAAGCATTACTTGCCGACCGTATGCAAGAAGAAAAAGACCACTTGAAAAAAGTGGAAGCGGAGCCTGAATTTTTTACACCGCATGAACTTGCTACTGTTACCGTACTATCTGATATTATTGTACCTAAAGACGCTATTAGCGGTAGTGCAACAGAGGCTAAAGTGCCTGAGTTTATCGCCTTTATCGTAAAAGACATGCCAGAACACCAAACGCCTATGCGTGGTGGATTAAGATGGCTTGACATGCAGTGCTTTAAGCAGTTTGACAAAGCTTTTGTGGACTGCACAGCCGCTGAACAAATTAAAATGGTGGATCAAATTGCCTATCCAGAAAAAGCGGATCCAAAAAATAAACAAGGTGTTACCTTTTTTAACCTCATGCGTGATTTAACCCTTACCGGTTTTTACACTTCAGAAATGGGCGTTAAAGATTTAGGCTATGCGGGCAACGTTCCTAACAAATGGAATGGTGTACCTGCAGAAGTACTTAAAGAAAAAGGACTTGCCTACACCGATAAAGAAAATAAAGAGTGTGTGAGCTATTCTTAATTAGCTCACACCACTTCCTGGATTAATATTGTCTGAAGGGTTTACAAAATGGAGTTTACCATTTGCATCCTCGGCCATAAGTATCATGCCATTGCTTTCGATGCCTCTCATTTTGCGAGGGGCTAAATTAACCACCACAGTTACCTGCTTTCCTACAATCGTTTCTGGCTCAAAATGCTGTGCGATACCAGATACAATGGTGCGTGTCTCAAAACCTAAGTCTACACTGAGTTGTAGCAGTTTGTCTGCCTTTTCTACTTTTGATGCGGCAACAATGGTACCCACGCGTAAATCTATTTTAGCAAAATCATCAAATACAATTTCCGGCTTTACAGCAGCAATGGTAGATGTTGATGTTGTTGGCGTATTGGTAGTTTCCATCTTTTTAGTTTGAGCGGCGTCATTTAATTTTTGAATCTGAGCTGCAATTTCTTCGTCTTCAATTTTTCTGAAAAGTAATTCTGGTGCACGAAGCGTGTAGCCTACACTTAATAGTTTTAAGCTACCAGCATTTTCCCAGTCTAATATTTTATCCACCACTTTTAATAAATGGCAAATCTTTTTTGCGGTGAAAGGTAAAAACGGTTGCGCTAAAATGGCCAAATTAGCCGTTAGCTGTAAGCAAAGATGTAAGCAGTTGTCAATTTGTTTTTGTGCTTCAGGATTCTCGGCTACTTGCTTTGCAACAATCCAAGGCTCTTTCTTTTGCATATAACCATTACCAATTCTAGCAAGCGCAATCACTTCAAAAAGGGCTTCTCTAAAACGGTAGGCTTCAATTAATTCACCTACTTTTTTAGCGGTATTAGCAATAGCTTCTTTTACTGCTATGTCTTCACTATCTTCTATGGCTGCGTGGTATGGAGGCACTTTGCCGTTACATAATTTATGCATGAGCACCAGTGAGCGGTTGATAAAATTACCGTACACGCTTACCAGTTCTGAATTAATAGCGTCCTGAAATCCCTTCCACATAAATTCGCTATCCTTTGTTTCAGGAGCAATTTGTGTAAGGTAATACCTAAGTGCATCCGCCATTTGAGGACCACCATTTTCTTTGTTGACAAAGTCGGTGATATAATCCTGCATGTCTAATTTCCAGTTTCTAGAAGTGCTCATTTTGTCGCCTTCCAAATTCATGAACTCGTTGGCAGGAACGTCCTGTGGTAAAATATTTCCATGTAGCTTAAGCATCACTGGAAAAATAATACAGTGAAAAACGATATTATCTTTTCCAATAAAATGCACCAGCTTGGTGTCTTTGTCTTCCCAATAAGGTTTCCAGTCCTTGTCATTATCCAATCCCCATTGTTTGGTAGCACTGATGTAGCCAATCGGAGCATCAAACCATACATACA